>CAIPBN010000741.1 GCA_903863315.1 uncultured Verrucomicrobiota bacterium
GCATTTCCGAGCAGCGGGAGGGACAGGAGGAAGGCTCTGAGAAGGTGTTTCATGGAATGGGTTGGTTGGGGCTTGATTGAGAAACGAATGAAGACGGATTTTGTGACATCGCTCACCGCAGCGTGAGCGTGCCGCCGTCCACGGGGTAGGCGCTGCCGGTGATGAAGCTGGCTTCGTCGCTGCACAGAAACAGCGCGGCGGTGGCAACTTCATCGGGCTGGCCCATGCGGCCGATGGGTTGGGTGAGGCTGAGTTTTTCAAACATTTCCGCCTCGCGGCCGGGATAGTTTTTGGCGATGAAGCCATCGACGAAAGGCGTGTGGATGCGACCGGGCAGGATGGCGTTGCAGCGGATGCCTTGGGCGAGGAAGTCCTTCGCGATGGAGTAAGTCATGGCGAGCACCGCGCCTTTGCTGGTGGAGTAGGCGAAGCGGTCCGCGATGGCCATCTGCGCGACGGTGCTGGCGAGATTCAGGATGACGCCGCCGCCTTCACGAGTGGTCATGTGCCGCAACGCAGCCTGCGTGCAGTGCGCGACGCCGTTCACATTCACGCGTTGGATGCGGGCGAAGTCCTCGGGTGTGGTGGTGAGCGCGTTACCGACGTGGGCGATGCCGGCGTTGTTCACGAGGATGTGCAGGCGCTCGTGTCGCGTGAGGATGCGGGTGAAGGCTGCGTCCACCGAAGCGGGGTCGCTGACATCGCAGCTCTCGCCGTGCGCGCTGTGACCGGCGGCGCGGAGTTCGGCCACGGCGGTGTCGAGCGCGGCTGGTTGGAGGTCGAGGATTTCGACGGCGGCTCCGTGCGCGGCGAAGCGCTTCGCGATGGCGAGTCCGATGCCGGACGCGCCGCCGGTGATGACGGCGGTTTTGTCGGCGAGGCTGAAGGCGGTGGTGTTCATGATGTGCGGTTGGCCACTTTTGGTGGCAGGTGGATATGTGGCAGGGGGATGAACTGGGCAGTGCCGTTTGATACTTTTGCCGCCCGTTCCCTTGCCATTTCTTCCTCTTGGTTTTCTTGGTTCGGGATGCGGCCAATCATCGGGTATTGCTCGACCTCAAAGACGGTGCCGCTGATGGGGCGGCTGGCGGGACTGACCCAGTAGAGCGCGGCTTCGGCGATGTCTTCGGGCATGAGCAACCTGCCGGAGGGCGCGGCGTAGGGCGGCAGTGTTTCCGGCCAGTCGGGTCGCAGGCCGTCGCTGAGTTTGGTCTGGTATTCGTTGTCGGTGAGCGTCCAGCCGACGTTCATCTGGTTCACTCGCACGCGGTCGGGGCCGAGCGTGTCGGCGAGGTTGCGGGTGAGGGTCATGAGGCCGCCTTTGCTGATGGAATAGGCGGCGAGGTTCGATTGCCCGCAGTGCGCGAGGACGCTGCCGATGTTCAGCACGCTGCCTTGTGTTTTCTTCAAGGCGGGCAGCAAGGCGCGGATGAGCATGAAAGGCGCGCGGAGATTCACGGCGAGCAGGCGGTCGAAGAACGCAGTGTCGGTGTCGGCGATGTGCGCACGGGTGGCGAGCGCGGCGTTGTTCACCAGCGCGTCGATTTTGCCAAAGCACTCCAACGCTGCGGCGGCGAGTTGCGCGGGATGATTTTCATCGGCGAGGTCGCCCGGCACAAAGGCGGCGCGGTCGGGGCCGAGTTCCTCGCGCAAGGCCTCGCCGCGAGTGATGTCGCGTCCGTGCAGGATGACGCGCGCACCTTCCGCGACAAATCGCCGCGCCATGGCGGCGCCGATGCCGGTGGTGCTCCCGGTGATGAGGATGACTTGGTCTTGCAGGCGCATGGTTCGGATTTCGAGTCTCGGATTTTCCTCAGTGGTTGTGCCGCGGCACCGTGGCGCAGACGGCCCGGTATTCGCAGGCGAAGTCGAGGCACGCGCCCGTGTGGAGCTGGCCGACGTGGTTGCGGTAAAGTTGCTGCCAGGGCGTGGCGTTCGGCGGTGGAGTGTCGAAGGCGGCGGTGTCGCGTGTGGTCCATTCGGACTCAGGCACGAGGGCATCCACGCGGCGGGTTTTCAAATCCACGCGCACGCGGTCGCCCGTGCGCAAGCGGGCGAGTCCGCCGCCCGCGTAGGCTTCCGGCGAGGCATTGAGGATGGAGGGACTCGCGGAGGTGCCGCTCTGGCGGCCATCGCCGAGGGTGGGCAGTTCCTTGATGCCGGCGCGCAGCAGCGCATCGGGCGGTTGCATGTTCACCACCTCGCCGCTGCCGGGAAAGCCGAGCGTGCCAGTGCCGCGGATGACGAGCATGGTGTCCGCATCCATCGCGAGCGCGGGGTCGTTGAGCCGCGCGTGATAGTCCTCCGTTCCATCGAAGACGACGGCCTTGCATTCGAAGGCATCCTCATCGCCGGGCTTGCTGAGATAGCGGCGGCGGAAGTCTGCGCTGATGACGCTGGTCTTGATGAGCGCGGCTTCAAAGAGATTCCCCGAGAGCACGAGGAAGCCCGCCTGCGTGCGCAGCGGCGACTCCACCGTGCGGATGATTTCGCCGTCCGGCGCGGGCGCATCCGCCACATTCGCGGCGATGCTTTGCCCCGTGATGGTGAAGGCGTCGCCATCGAGCAGGCCATGCCGCAGCAGCTCACGCAGCACCACGGGCAGCCCGCCCGCGCGATGAAACTCCTCCGCGAGATGTTTGCCCGCAGGCTGCACATTCACGAGCAACGGCAGGTCGTAGCCGTGTGCCTCCCAGTCCTTGATGTCCAACTCCACGCCTGCATGACGTGCGATGGCGAGCAGGTGTGGCGGGCAGTTCGTGCTGCCGCCGAGCGCGGTGTTCACGCGGATGGCATTGAGCAGCGCCGTGCGCGTGATGACCTTCGAGGGCTTCAAATCATCGCGCACCATTTCGACGATGCGCTTCCCCGCCGCGTGCGCCATCTGACCGCGCTCACGATACGGCGCGGGAATGCTCGCGCTGCCCGGCAAGGCCATGCCCATCGCCTCCGCGAGGCAGTTCATCGAGAGCGCGGTGCCCATGACATTGCAATGACCAGCGCTCGGTGAGGAGGCGGCGAGCAGGTCCGTGAACTTCTTCTCATCAATCTCGCCCGCGCCGAGTCTGCGGCGCGCTTCCCAGATGATGGTGCCCGCGCCCGCCAACTCGCCTTCGAGGTAGCTGTTGAGCATCGGCCCGCCATTAAAAATCAGCGCGGGCAGGTCCGTCGTCGCTGCCGCCATCAGCGCGGCGGGCGTGGTCTTGTCGCAGCCTGTGGTGAAGATAACACCATCGAGCGGATACCCATGCAGCACCTCGACGAGACCGAGGTAGGCGAGGTTTCGGTCCAGCGCCGCCGTGGGCCGCCGCACCGATTCCTGCAAGGGGTGCATGGGAAACACAAACGGCACGCCGCCCGCGTCGCGCACGCCATCGCACAGCCGCGTCACCGTCTGCAAATGCGCGCGATTGCACGGCGCGAGGTCATTGGCCGATTGCGCGATGCCGATGACGGGCCGCTCGCTTTGCAGCTCGCCTGGCGTGAGGCCGTAGTTCAGGAAGCGCTCCAGATAGAGCGCGGTCATGCCCGGATTCGACGGGTCGTTCCACCAATTTTCGGAGCGGAGTTTCATGAGGCGATGACGGGTTTCGGCATGGAGATGACCTGGGTTTCGAGAAACTCGCGGAGGCCTTCTTCGCCGCCTTCGGCACCGATGCCGCTTTGCTTGATGCCGCCGAAGGGAATCTCGGCTTTCAGCGGACGCCATTCGTTCACGCCGACGATTCCGGCCTCGATGGCGGAGGCCACGGCGCGGCATTGCGCGAGGTCGCGGCCATACACATACGAGGCGAGACCGTAGGGCGTCTCGTTCGCACGGCGCACGGCGTCGGAGACGCTGGTGTAGCGCAGCAGCGGGATGACGGGGCCGAAAATTTCCTCCCGCGCCACGCGCATCTCATCGCGCACGCCGGTGAGCACGGTGGGCGGAAAAAAGCTGCCTTCGCGCAGGCTTCCATCACTTTCGTAACTGCGGTTTTCGCAAACGATGCGCGCGCCCGCAGCCACGGCTTGCTCGACGAGTGCGCCGACTTCCGTGCAGGCCTGGCGATGGATGAGCGGCCCGGCTTCGATGCCATCGGCGAGTCCGTTGCCGAGACGTGCGGCGCTGATTTTGACCGCGAGTTTTTCCGCGAGCGCGGTTTCCGCATCGGCATGAACGAAGACGCGGTTCGCGGTGACGCAGACCTGGCCGGAGACGAGCAGCTTCAAGCGCGTGAGTTGCTCGGCGACGAAATCGAGGTCGGCATCGGGCAGCACGATGAAGGGCGCATTGCCGCCGAGTTCGAGGGAGAGGCGCTTGATGCCAGGCGCGGCGGCGGCCATGAGCGCGCTGCCGGTGGCGGTGGAGCCGGTGAGGCTGAGCACGCGCACCGCCGGATGCTCCGCGAGCACCGCGCCGACCACGGAGCCGCGTCCCGGCACGATTTGCAGCACGCCATCCGGCAACCCCGCCTCACGCATGAGCGGTCCCATGGCGAGCGCGATGAGCGGCGTGAGTTCCGCCGGTTTCCAAACCGCGCTGCAACCGGCGGCGAGCGCAGCGGCGACTTTCTTTGCGCCCTGCGCCAGCGGGAAATTCCAGGGCGTGATGAGTCCGGCGACGCCCGCCGGTTTGTGCTCGATGAAAAACTCGCGCCCCGCCTCGGGATGCACGGCGATGCGGCCATACACGCGCCGCGCCTCCTCGCCGAACCACTGGAAGAAACTCGCCGCATACTCCACCTCGCCCGCCGCCTGCGCATACGGCTTGCCCTGCTCGGCGGTGAGCAGTCGCGCGAACTCATCCTTGCGCGCGAGCAGCAGCGCGGCGGTGCGTTTCAAAACCATGCCGCGCTCGACAGCAGAGACTTCCCGCCAGTCGCGCTGCGCCTTCACCGCGCCCTCAATGGCGTGCGTGACGACGGCAGCATCGGCCCGCGACACATCGGCGATTTTCTCCGCAGTGGCGGGATTGCGAACGGTGACGGTTTCCCCGCCGGGATGCCATTTGCCGTCCATCCACGAACGCGGCTCGAACCAGAAGTTGGGGAGAATTTTCATGCGGGGATGGCGAGGACGGTTTGATAAATGCGCGCCGCATCCGCCACGGAAACCTCGCGTGGGTTGGGGTCCATGAGACGTCGATTCGCCACCGCATCGGCGGCCATCGCGGGGATGACCTCGGCGGGCACGGAGGTCTTTTTCAGAGCGGCACGCAGACCGATGTTGTCGGCGATTGCATCCAGTCTGTCGGCAAACGCATCCGGCGACAGCGCGCCCCAGCCGAGCGCCGCGCTGAACTCCGCGAAATCCGCCGCGCGCACAGGCGCATTGTGCCGCATCATTTCGCCCGCGAAGCAGCCCGTGATGACGCCGTGCGGAATGTGAAAGCGCCCGCCGAGCGGGAGCGCGAGCGCATGAACCGCGCAGCACGACGCATTCGCAAACGCCATGCCCGCGAGATGCGAGCCGATGGCCATGCCGTCACGCGCGTCGGTGTTTTGCGACTCGCGACACACAACCTCCAGCGAACGGCCGATGTGCCGCGCCGCCTCCAGCGCGAGGCCGCGCGCGATGGGCGTCGCGTTCTTCGCGATGAACGCCTCCACCGCGTGCACCAGCGCGTCCATGCCCGCTGCGGCGGTGACCTGCGGCGGCAATCCATCCGTGAGCGCGGGGTCCACGATGGCGATGTCCGCGAGGAGGCACGGGTCAACGACACCGACTTTGTTTCCTGTCGCCGTGTCCGTGAGGATGGCCACAAACGTCGCCTCCGAGCCGGTGCCTGCCGTGGTGGGAATGAGCACCGTGGGCAGCCCGCGTGCGCCCGCTTTCCGAATGCCGAGGAACTCACGCGCCGTCTTCCCATGCCGCGCACACAGCGCCGCCACCTTGGCTGCGTCCATCACACTGCCGCCACCGAGCGCGATGACGACATCTGCGCCGCTGGCCTTGATGCGCTCCGCTATTTTGTCCACCACATCAATCGGCGGCTCCGGCGGCACCTCGGCAAACGTCCCTGCGAGCAATTGCGCATCGAGCAAAGGTTGCGAAACCTTCTGCGTCAGCCCCGCACCCGCCACACCCGCGTCGCTGACGAGGAAGACCCGCTGCCATGCGTTGGCCTGACAGAGTCCCGAAAGCGATTCGCTCGCGCCGCGTCCGGTGATGACCCGGCGAGGCAGATGATTTTCAAAGGAAGTGAGGGGCACGTTCATGCGCGAGAAGTATCGCCATGAAACGGCGCGGAATCTCACCGCCCCGTATCAAAGACTGCCCGCATCGTCTCACGGCATTCGACAAAGCATCATTGCGGGTGATAATTTCCGGGCAATGGCCGTCCTGCTCGAAAACATCCGCTTCGCCCCCGATGAATGCCTCCGCCTGCTGCGCTGGCAGGGAAATGCACGCACGCTGCAATCCCTCGAAGCCGGCGGACGCCGCGCCGCCGCGACCGGCGTGGGCGGTCGCTGGCACAGCCACGCAGAGATGGAGTTCACCATTTTCCAGCGCGGCTCCGGGATGCGCTACGTCGGCGACCACGTCGGCGCGTTTAGCGAGTGGGACTGCGTGCTGCTCGGCAGCCATCTCCCGCACTGCTGGATGGAGCAGGGCCGCACCGATGGCTACGTGCTTCAGTTTCATCTGCCGCCCGAGCACCCGCTGCGCAGGCTGGGCGGCGAGCGCGAAATGCGGCGGCTCTTTGCCACGGCGGAGCGCGGCATTTCCTTCCGACCCGCCACCGCGCGGGCCGCACTCGTCCTGTTGGAACGCATGGCCGCCGCCAGCAAGCTCGCGCGCGCCGGTCTGCTGCTGGAACTCCTCGCACTGCTTCACGACGCTCCGAAGAAGCAAACCGTCACACTCAGCCAGACCCGTGTCTTCGCCGAAGCCGATGCCGCCACCCGCCCGCGTCTCGAAGCCGTCGTGCAATGGGTGCTCGAACA
Source organism: uncultured Verrucomicrobiota bacterium (assembly GCA_903863315.1). Taxonomy (GTDB): domain Bacteria; phylum Verrucomicrobiota; class Verrucomicrobiia; order Limisphaerales; family SXTU01; genus SXTU01. The sequence goes on from CAIPBN010000741.1 coordinate 6,930, forward strand.
ATTCACCGAGCCGCTCACGCTCGAAGAAGCCGTGAAACGCAGCGCCATGAGCCGCGCCACCTTCTGCCGACAATTCCTCAAGCACACGGGCAAGACCTTCATCGCCTTCGTCACCGACGCCCGTCTCGCCTACGCGCATCAGTTGCTCACGCAAACCCAGCAAAGCATCACCGAAATCGCCTACGCCAGCGGCTTCGGCAGCCTCACGCGCTTCAACGCGGCCTTTCGCGAAAAGTTCGACCAAGCACCGAGAGAACTCCGAAGCAGTCGTTCGGAGAGACAGGAGACGCATGTTGCCGGTTCGGGCTAGGGGGTATGCGGAGACGATTTCTGAAAATACTTCGTTAAATCGGCAGGCTGTCGGCAGCGATGCAGTGACGACATATTTCTTCCCTCATGGAATCCGACAATCACACCACCGCATCAACCGACCCGAATGAGGGGTTCCTGCGGCTGTGGACGCATCATGAGCCGGAGTTGAGGGCGTTTGTGCATGCCTGCATTCCGCAGGCGGCGGAAGTGGATGAGGTAATGCAGGAGGTGAGTCTCGTGGCTTGGCGGAAGTTTCCCACGCTCACGGATCATGCGCAGTTCCCGCGCTGGGCGTGCTTGATCGCGCGGTATGAGATTCTGATGGCACGCCGGCGCCATGCGCGCGGACGGCTCGTGTTGGATGACGACATCGTGGCAAAGCTCGCCGAAGAAGGCGCGGAGGAGATGTCCGTGCGGCACCGCCAGCTCGGCGCTCTGGATGTCTGCATCAAGAAGCTACCCCGTGAGCGCCGTGAACTGGCGCTGGCCGCCTATGCGCCGGGGTCTTCGATGAAGGATCTCGCGGCGCAGTTGGGCCGCACGGAAGGCTCGCTCTATCAATTGCTCGCCCGCATCCGGCAGGAACTGCTGCGCTGCGTCGAGCGCACTCTCGCGCAGGAGGCGCACGCATCATGACTCAGGACCAGCTCGATCTACTCCACGGCTATCTGAATGGCACTCTTGATGAGGCTGGCTTCGCCCGGCTGCAATCGCTTCTCCGAGAGAATGCCGAGGCGCGACGCACACTGCGCAGCCTTTCCACCGTGGATGCGAAGTTGAATCAGCTCGCCGCCATCCAGCCCGAAACGGTGCGGCTGCTCGCGGAACCCGC
>CAIPBN010000742.1 GCA_903863315.1 uncultured Verrucomicrobiota bacterium
CCACGACGCGAGAATCTGATCGTCCAAGTGCGGACGGATGCGCTTCACCTGCAATGCGAACATCTTCTGCTTCGCGGACGCGAGCAGCTTGGCCTCGGCATCGGTCAGCTTCGGGTCCACGATGCTCAGGACATTCTGCTTCTTGAGCGGCATCGGATGCGAGTGGTCCTCGAAGTTCCCTTCCTCGGTGATGCCGAAGTAGCGCTCGGCCACTTTGAACTCCTCCGCGCTCAACAGCTTCGTCAGCTCCTCCTTCGTCCAGCAGTAAAACTTTCCCTCGTGACCTTCGCTGTCCGCATCCTCGGCGGAGTAAAAGCCGCCCTCCGGATGCGTCATGTCCCGCAACAGGTAGCGGATGATGTCCCGCGCCACATCGGCGAAGCGCGCCTCCCCGCTGACGAGATGCGCGTCGAGGTATAGGTGCAGCAACTGGGCATTGTCGTAGAGCATCTTTTCGAAGTGCGGCACCAGCCACTTCTCATCCACCGAGTAGCGCGCGAAGCCGCCGCCAAGCTGGTCATACATGCCGCCCGCCGCCATGCGCTCACAAGTGTGAAGCACTGCCTTCACCGCCTCCTGATTTCCCGCCCGCACCGCCGCGCGCAGGATGAAGGCCGGTTGCGAAGGCCGGGGAAACTTCGGCGCACGACCGAACCCGCCATTGCGCGGGTCGTATTCCGCCGTCATGCGCTTGAGCGCGTTCGTCAGCACGACGGGCGCGAGCACGGCATCCTTGTTCGCCTCATGCTCGCCAAGACTCTTGAGCTGTTCAGCAATCTGCCCGGCGCTCTCCGTGATTTCCTTGCGCTTCTCCACCCACAGCATCGAGATGCGCTCCAGAAGCTGCATGAAGCTGGGCCGTCCAAACTTCGGCTGCGGCGGGAAGTAAGTGCCGCCGTAGAACGGCTTCAAGTCGGGCGTGAGAAACACGTTTAACGGCCAGCCGCCGCCCTGCCCCATCGCCTGCACCGCCGTCATGTAAATTTTGTCCACGTCCGGGCGTTCCTCGCGGTCCAGCTTGATGGCGACGAAGTGCTGCTTCAGGAACTCGCCCACCTTCTCGTCCTCAAACGACTCACGCTCCATGACGTGACACCAGTGGCAAGTCGAATAGCCGATGGAAAGCAGGATGGGCTTGCCCTCTTCGCGCGCTTTCTTGAACGCCGCCTCGCCCCACGGATACCAGTCCACGGGATTGTGCATATGCTGGCGGAGATAGGGTGATTTCTCCTGCGCGAGGCGGTTGGTGTGCTTGTGGGCAGCGGGCGAATTCGTGGACACGGCAGTTTGGGATTTCTCAGCGGCAACGATTGGCAGGGCAACGGCCAGCGAAAGGCCGACAACGGCACAAACACGTTGAACGAGCAGCGGATGGAAAGTCACGCGCGCAGCCTAGCCCACAGCGGAAAGGGAGCAAGCGGGCAATCCATCCGCAGAATGAGCCAGGGATTCTTGGCCATCCCCGACTCGGACGGCTCACGTCAACGGCGTCGCAGAGCCGGTGGCTGCTTTGCGCACAATCTTCTTCACTACCTCCAGGCTCTTGGTCAGCTCGTAGCTGGCCTTGAGCAGCTCGTCCTGGGCGGCGGGGTTGCCCAACGCACGGATGGCGGGGGCCAGCTTCAAGGTGGCCTTGGACATCTCGTCGCAAGTTTGCTTGATGGATTCGGCGGCTTCGGCGGGAGTCATGGTGTGCTTCAGGAAAAGCGGTCCTCGGTCCAAGGGTCAGCGGTGTTCGAGTAGCCGCGTAACTCCCAAAAACCCAGGATGTCACGGTCCAGAAAAACAATCTCGCGCACCCACTTGGCCCCTTTCCAAGCGTAGCGCTTCGGCACAATCACGCGGGCCGGGCCGCCGTGCTCGACGGAGAGTGGCCGGCCGTTCCATGTGTGCGCGATCAGCACGTCATCATCCAGGCACACGCCGAGCGGATTGTTGGTCGAGTAGCCATCGTGGCTCTTGAAAAAAACATGCGTGGCAGAGGGCTTGGGCTTCACCAGATCCGCGAGCGTGAAAAACGCGACCCCGCTGAACTCCATGTCAAACTGGCTCCACGTTGTGACACAGTGGAAATCGCTCCGATCAGTGAACTGCGGCAGGGCGAGGAACTGCTGCCAGTTGAGGCGCACCGGGTTTTCCACCTGGCCATGGATGTGCAGCTCCCATTGGTCCAGCGGCACCTCTGGATGCGTGCCCAGATCGAGGACCGGAAAGTTGTGCACCTGTCGTTGGCCGGGCGGCAGGCGGTCGGCGGAACGCACCGTGGGCTTCTCCAGCCCCGCCATTTTGCGAGCCCAGCGTTCCTTTCGCGCGATGTAATCTGCGTTCATCAGCCGCGCGAACCGTGCGTTGCCACCGACGGATTTGCAAGTGCCGGTCGGAAAGGATTTGCGTGCGCATTCCTGCCGCCGGATAGTCTGGCTGTGATTGCCACCCTGACATGAAGCCGACCTTCGCATCGCCTGTCTTGCTCGCGCTTTTCCTGGTGGTCCCGGCGCTCATCCGGCCATCCGTCGCAGCGGAGAAATCCCCGCCCAAATTCCAGGAAGTCTTCGACCTCATCCGCGCCCATCTCGGCGGAATGAGCCCGGCCGAACTGGAGCAAGGTGCTTTGAAATCCCTGCTCAGGCAGCTCGACGGACGCGTGACGCTGGAAGACAAACCCGCTGCAGCTGTTCTCCCGAAGACCAGCCCCAGCATCAGCAAGACCGTGCTCTTCGAGGATGTTTTTGGCTACCTGCGCATCAGCCACATTGGATCGGATCTGGCCGAATCTCTCGCCGTGGAATTCGCCCAACTGGGCAAGACGGCGAAGCTGAAAGGTTTGATGCTCGACCTTCGCTTTGCCGATGGCACGGATCAGAAGGCCGCCGCCTTGGCGGCCGCACAATTCCTTGCGGTCGAAAAGCTCCTCCTGACCGTTGGCGGCGAGGCCGTCCACTCGGCAGCGCGGACCAATGCGATTCAGTTGCCAATTACGATTCTGGTCAACCGGCAGACCAGCGGTGCGGCGGAGGTGCTGGCCGCCCTGCTCCGCCAGCATCAAGTGGGGCTGTTGATCGGAACAGCCACCACGGGCGGGTTGCGGCAATTCAAGGAGTTCACCCTGAGCACCGGCCAGCGGCTCCGCATTGCCACGGGTGAAACCAAGCTCGGTGATGGACAGGCCATGCCTTCCACCGGACTGCGCCCGGACATCGCCCTGAACGTTCCGCCCGAGGAGGAACGGGGCTTTTACTCCGAGCCTTACAAACCGCTCCCGGCCTCCGCCAAAGCCACGGCTACCAAAGGCACAAACGCACCACCCGCACGCATCAACGAGGCCGAGCTGATCCGCCGCCAACAGGCCGGGGAAGACCCCGATGCCGCTCCAGCTCAGACAGCAGCGTCGCCCGTGCGTCCGCCACTCCGCGATCCGGCAATTGCCCGTGCGCTGGACTTGCTGAAGGGGCTCGCCGTGGTGCGCGCTGCGAAGCCGTGAGACGGACCCTTCTGTCCACCATACGCCGCTGACTTCCTCCCCGTGCGGGCCAGGGTGTCCCGCTCACGTCACTTCGCTGACTGATACAGCCGCGCGAGGTCGAGCAGCATCGCCTCCAGCAGTTGGTAATACTCCGGCTCGGGCAGCCCGGACTTCTGGTCGCGCAGCTTGCCGATGGCGAGTTCCAGTTCATCCCGCTTCGCGCGCACGGCGGGCGGCAACTTCCGCTCCTGATCGCTCCGCACGAGCACGAACTGATGCGCGCGCAAGCCGTCTGCGCTCGCGCCTTCCTTCGCCTTCTTCACCGCACGAACGCCCCGGAACCAATCCGGCGGCGTGCCGATCCCGTCGCCGTTGTCGTCGAGCAACGGGTGCTCGGTCGCGAGCCGCCCCTCGGTGTTGTAAAACTCTGCGACGCGGCTCGACGCGACGAGATA
>CAIPBN010000743.1 GCA_903863315.1 uncultured Verrucomicrobiota bacterium
GCACCACCACGTTGGTGACCGGGTGCTGCAAGTAGGCCGGGAATTGCACCGCTGCCGTGAGCTGCTTGAGGGCGGGCCGATGGAGGGGCTTTACCGCGATCTCATGCGTCGCGTCGCCGAGCCGGACGAGCAGCACGCCGGGTTGCGTTTGGCCCGGAAAGGCGAGCTTGGCGGTGCCGGCGTTGACGGGCGCGGAAAGTTTCGCCTGCTGGGCGAAGCGCGCGCTGGCCTGCGTCGGTTTCCAGAAGGAGCGGTAAGTCACCTTGGCGACCAGCTCGAAGGGCTCGCCGTGCGGCACGACCAGTTGCGCGGGCAGATTGCCGAAGGCCACGAAGGTGTAGCGGGGAATCCCGGCCAGCGGCGCGGCCCAGCGCTGCAACGCGTTCCAGCCCGCCGCCGGCGCAAGGCCGAAGGTGAACGCGACCGGGACCAGCACCGCAGTGAGCACGAACGCCGTGCGGCGGGCGGGCTGCTGGTTCACCACCGCGCAGAAGTCGTGCTGGGTGGCTTCCTCCGAGACCTGGCGTATGGCCGCGCGGCACAGCGCCGGGGACATGTTCTCGGGGCGGTCTTTTTCCTCCGCCAGTTCCACAATGCCCAGCAGGCGGTCGCCCAGCCGGCGGTGGGCGCGTTGAACGACCTTCGCCAAGGCCCGCCAGTCCCGGCGTTTCCAGACCCAGTGCTGGCACCAGTTCACGGCAAACCAGGCGGCTCCGCCTGCTCCGGCGAGGAGCAGTGTGGAACGGACCAGCTTGGGCGTGTCGCCGACGCGGTCACAGAGGAAGGCGAGGGCGAAGGACCCGGCGAGGGAGGCCACGCCGCCGCACACGGCCCGGGTGGTTTCGGTCCGCCACAATGCGCGGTCGAGCGCAGTGAACTGCGCACGGAGCGACTCTGGGAGCGAGATACGTGGGTCCGGTGCCATGGGGCGACGCGGGAACTGTAACACCGGAGCGCGCTGCCACAATCCCCAAGTTCCCGGAGACGGGTGTTGTAGCGGCAACGTTCAGTATTGGTTCAGCACATCAATCAACTGCCGCAGCCGGCCGTAGCCGCGGCGGTTGAAGCCGAAGGCGATGCGGTTGAGGTCCAGGTGCTCGCCGTCATCCGTCTCCTCGGGTGTGGGCGGGATGACGTGAAACGGCTCGCCGGCGATGATGTCCGCAAAGTCCTCGTTCAGCGCGGCGAGCCCGGTCGGCGTGGGGGCGTTCTTGAGGCGCACCACCAGCAAGTCACGCACGAACCGGGTGGAGTGGAAGTTCCGGTAGAAGCGCGCGATGTGCTTCACCGCCTCGTCCACGTTGTCCGTGACGTGGTAAAGGCCGAGGTCTTCCGGCGAGATGAGCTCGTTGCGCAGCAGGTGCTCGCGGACGTTCTTGTCCCACGTTTTCCAGTAGGTGCCGCCGGGCTTGTCCACCAGCACCAGCGGCATGAGCTGGCTCTTGCCGGTCTGCATCAGTGTGAGCGCCTCGTAGGATTCGTCCATGGTGCCAAACCCGCCGGGGAACAGCGCGATGGCGTCCGAATGCCGGATGAAGGTGAGCTTGCGGGTGAAGAAGTATTTGAAGGTGATGAGCTTCTTGTCCTCCGCGATGACCGGGTTGGCACCCTGCTCCCAAGGCAGGCGGATGTTCGCCCCGAAGCTGCGCTCGACGCCCGCGCCTTCGTGCCCGGCCTGCATGATGCCCGGCCCGGCCCCGGTGATGACCATGAAGCCGGCGTCCGCGATTTTGCGGCCAAACTCGACGGCCTGCCGATATTCGGTGGACTCCGGCGCGGTGCGGGCCGAGCCGAAGATCGTGACCTTGCGCTTGCCGGCGTAGGGCGCGAAGAGGCGAAATGCATAGCGCAGCTCGCGCACGGCGGTGTTGATCACCCGGACATCGCCCCGGTCCTCGACGTCGTGCAGCAGCCTCAACGATTGAGCCACCAAGTCGGCGACGATGTCCTGGTTGTGGCCGCCGCCTTTGAAGTTGATGAGCTCGCGGATGCGGCGATCTAGCTCGGGGTTGGAGGACGGACGTGCTCGTTTGTCCATGACCTGAGGGTAGCGGACGCCGACGGGAACGCAACGCTCTGGCGGGCTTACAGCAGCTCGCTGATGACCTGCCCCACGCTCACCAAATGCTGCGGTCGGCCGGTGATGTCCGTGAGCGTGTCCTGCTGCGGGTCAATGCCCAGATGATGATACAGCGTGGCGATGACATCCTGGTAATGCACTGGCCGCGATGTGGCTTCGGCGGCCCACTTGTCGGTCGCCCCGATGACCTGGCCGGTCTTCAAACCGCCGCCCGCCATGATGCCCATGCTCACGCGGGGCCAGTGGTCGCGCCCGGCGCTGCGGTTGACCTTCGGGGTCCGGCCAAATTCCCCCCACGCGAGGATGAGCACGTCGTCGAGCATTCCGCGTTCGCGCAAGTCCTCGACCAGCATGTGCAGGCCGTGATCCAGCAATGGCCCCAGGCTGCGCATCCGTTCAAAGTTGTCCCCGTGGGTGTCGAAGTCGCTGAGCGACACGCTCACGCAGCGCACGCCGGCCTCGATCAAACGCCGCGCCAGTAGCAGCTTTTGCAGCGATTTCGGGCCTTCGGTCGTGTAGTGCCGCGCGTTTGGTTCCGCCATGCGGGGCGTGAACCGTTCCAGGGTGCGCGGGTTCTCCTTCGTGAGATCCAGCGCGGCGGCGAACTTGCCGGAGGTGAGAATGCCCACCGCTTGCTGGGTGAACTGGTCGAGCGCCGCCATGCTCCCGCTGCTGTCCAGGTCGCGCCGCAGGCGGTCGAACTGGCCCAGCAGCTCCACGCGGTTTTCCAGGCGGCCGGCGGAAAGGCCCTCGGTCAGTTCCAATTGCAGCGTGTGTCCGGCGCGCAGGCGGGCCAGCTCGGTCTGCATGCCCGGCTCCAACTGCCGTTCAAACAAGTGCGAGAGATCGGGCCGGAATGGCGCGCAGGCCGGACCGAGAAAACCGGGCCGCGCGCTGTTGCGGACGAGCGGCCGCCCCTGCATCAGGTCCACGAAGCTCGGCGCGGGGTCCTGCGGCCGGCCCAGCAGCTTGGTGATCGCGCTGCCCAGGGCCGGATGACCGCCGATCGGAGCGAGCTCCTTCGCGGTGAAGCCAGACTGGCATTGAAAGGCGTCGTGCTGGCCATCGGCTCCGATCAGCGAGCGCAGGAAGACGAAGCGGTCCGCGTGCGCCGCCACCTGCGGCATCAACTCGGTCAGATGCACGCCGGGAATCTTGGAGGGCAGGGACTTGAACTCGCCGCGAATCTCGCTGGGCGCGTCGGGCTTCGGGTCAATCAAGTCCATCTGCGGCGGGCCGCCGTCGAGATGCAGGTGGATGACCGCCTTGCGCGAGGAGCGGACCCCGGCTTGGGCCTCTTGGTGCAGCAGTTCCGCGAGGGTTAGGCCGCCCAAACCCAGCGCCCCGGCCTTGAGAAAGCCCCGGCGCGCGAGTCCGTCGCAATGGCGAACTGGCTGGCGATGGATCGTGAGCATGACGCGTGGTTGGCCGAGAGAACCCGTTCAAGAAACAGTCGCTGCCGCGATTTGGCAAGGCATTCGTTGCCCGGTGTCGAAGGCGGAAATGCGCCGGTCGCGTTCAGCCCGCCAAGTCCACGAAGTTCTTCAAGAGGCGCAGTCCCACGGTCTGGCTCTTCTCCGGGTGAAACTGGGTGGCGAAGACATTGTCGCGCCACACCGAGGAGGCAAAGCTGTCCCCATGCTCCGTGCGGGTGGCCACGATGCCGGAGTCCGTGGGCTGCGGGTAGAAGCTGTGGACGAAATAGACATGGCTGCCGTCGGGAATGCCGGCGTAGAGCGGGCAGTCGGGCCGGACGATTTCCAACTGGTTCCAGCCGATCTGCGGGATCTTCAGCCCCGGCCGCTCGGTGAAGCGCACGACCTTTCCACCGAAGACGCCCAGTCCGTGGGCGCAACTGTTGAACTCCTCGCTGCGTTCGAAGAGCGCCTGGTAGCCGACGCAGATGCCGAGGAAGGGCTTGCCGGTCCGGATGAAGTCCTGCACCGCCCCGAGCAGCTCCTGCCGCTGCATCGCGGAGATGCAGTCGTCAAACGCGCCCACGCCGGGCAGCACGATGGCGCGGGCGTCGCGCAGCGCCGCCGGCTGGGTCGTGACGAGCAGATCCGCGCCCACCTTGCGCAGGGCCTTCTCCACGCTGCGCAGGTTGCCGGAGCCGTAATCGAGCAGTGCAATCACGGGAAAAGTTTAAGCATGGATGGGCATGGATGGGCAGGGATTTTCAATCCACCAAGCGGCGCATTACTTGATTCCTTGGAGTCTTTGGTGCGCAAGGGCTGCCTCGAGGGACTCTTTTTCCATCGCCTGTCTTGCCACCAACGGAAGCCGTTTCACGAAATATGTGTTGATGTCCCATCGTTCCTCGGGAGTCGCCGCCAAGCCCAAGGCGAGGAATGTTCTTTCGATTTCCGTCACGCCACGCCTGTGCTTGAGGTGTTTCAACATCCGGGCTGCGCGTGCCAGCAGAGAGCGGTCAGCTCGTTTCCGTTTCATCAGAAACAGCTAGCACGCCTGCGTGACCGCTTCACGTTCTGTTTTCAGGCGCAACTGGCCGCAGGCCGCGTCGATGTCGCCGCCCTTCTCGCGGCGCAAGGTGGCGGTGACGCCGAGCTGCTCCAAGGCCGCGAGGAACCGCTCGCAGACTGCGTCGGTGGGGCGCGACCATTCAAGCCCTTCCACAGTGTTGTAGGGAATCAAGTTCACCTTGGCGTGGACGCGCTGGGCCAGTGCCGCGAGCGGCCGGGTCTGGTCCAGGTGGTCGTTCACGCCGGCGATCAGGATGTATTCGAAGGTGATGAGCTGGTCCTTGCGGCGCTGGTAGTCCTCCAGCGCGGCGGTCAGCTCGGCCAGTGGATACTTGCGGTTCACCGGCATGATGCGGGCGCGCACCTCGTCGGTCGCGCCGTGGAGGGAGATTGCGAGCCGGAACTGCTCGGGCTCGGCCCCGAGTTTCCGAATCTGCGGCGCAAGCCCGCTGGTGGAGATGGTGATTCGGCGCGCGCCGATGCCGCCGCCCCAGGGCGCGTTCAACAGGCGCAGGGCCTTGAGCAGGTTGTCGTAATTGGCCAGCGGCTCGCCCATGCCCATGATGACGAGGTTGTTGATCAAGCGTGACGGGTGACGGGTGACAGGTGGCACGGGGGGAGTGCTTGCCACCTCTGACTTGTCATCTGCCACGGCTCTTTCCGTGGCCAGCACCTGCTCCACGATTTCCTGCGGTTCGAGGTTGCGCTTCCAGCCGTCGAGACCGCTGGCGCAGAACTTGCAACCGTAGGCGCAGCCGACCTGCGTGGAGACGCACAACGTGTGGCGGTCGCTGGCCTCGCCGTAGAGCGCGGGGTTGGCGGGGATGAGCACGCTCTCGATGAGCGCGCCGTCCGCCAGCCGCCAGAGGACTTTCTGGGTGGTGTCGCGCGCGCCCTGTTTGCGGACGAGTTCGAGGGCTTGCAGGGTGAAGTGTTCCGCCAGCCGGGCGCGCAGCGGCTTTGGGAGATTCGTCATCGCCTCCCAGCTCGCGGCGCGGCGCTGGTAGAGCCAGTCGAGCACTTGGCCGGCCCGGTAGGCGGGCTCGTCCCACGTCTTCAAGCGGGTTTCCAGTTCGGGGCGGGTGATGGATTTGATGTCCGGCAACACGCCCGACGTTATGGCGGCTGGCCGGGACGAAGGGAAGGAACATCCACGGCGGCGCGGCTGACCCTTCAGCAACTGGCCTGATTCGCAGACTCGACAAGCCGCCCGGCTTTCGTGTCCAGTTTGGCGCGAAAATAATGACCGCCGCCGCCCATCCCGCCCCGTTGCTCGACGTGCGCCAATGCACGATCCGGTTCGGCGGGCTCACGGCGGTCAACGCGCTGGACCTTCAGATTCAGCCCGAGCAGCTCTTCGGCCTCATCGGGCCCAACGGCGCGGGCAAGACCACCGTCTTCAACCTCATCACCGGGGTTTACGAGCCGACCGAGGGGACGATTGCGTTTTGTGGGAGCGACATTCACGGCCTGGCCCCCTACGAGATCACGGAGCACGGCATCGCACGGACCTTTCAGAACATCCGGCTGTTCCCGTCGCTGTCGGTCTTCGACAACGTCCGCGTCGCCTTCCACCTGCACGTCGTCAGCGGCGTGGTGCATTCGCTCACGCGCGGACCGGTCTTCCGCAACGAAGAGAAGCAAATCGCCGCGCAGGTCATGGACATGCTGGAGATTTTCAAGCTCGGCAAGTTCGCCGATACACCGGCCAAGAGCCTGCCCTATGGGGACCAGCGCCGCCTCGAAATCGTCCGCGCTCTCGCCACCCGACCGAAGCTGTTGTTACTGGATGAGCCCGCCGCCGGCATGAACCCGACCGAGAAGGTGGAGCTCATGCAGCTCATTCGCTTCATCAAGGACAAGTATCGCCTCGCCGTCCTGCTCGTGGAGCACGACATGCAGGTGGTCATGGGCATCTGCGAGCGCATCGCCGTGCTGGACTACGGCGTCAAGATTGCCGAAGGCACGCCGGCGGAAGTGCGGAAGAACCCGAAGGTGATCGAGGCGTATCTGGGCGAGGAGCACTTGAAGGAGGACTGACCATGTTGGAAGTCAAAAACCTCGCCGTCAGCTACGGGGCTATCGCCGCGCTGCACGGCATCTCGCTGTCCGTGAAGCAGGGCGACATCGTCACGCTGATCGGTGGCAATGGAGACGGGAAGACTACCACGCTGCGGGC
>CAIPBN010000744.1 GCA_903863315.1 uncultured Verrucomicrobiota bacterium
ACCGCCTTGAACAAAGGCCTCGGTCGCGACGCCGTGCGCATCGTTCCCGTCGGCGACGCCGTGTTGAAGCTGCGCGAGCTCATCGCGGCGGGCAAAGCCCCCGGCCTCACCAAGCAGACCGACCTTTTCACCGACCTCATCGGCCACGGCAAAGCGCCCGTGCTGGCGCTGGCCACCTACTGCAATTTCGCCTGCATCTATCGGTTGTCGCCCGTCGGCCTGCGCGACAGCGATCCCGCGCTCGACAAGCTCAGCCCCGAGCTGAAGCCGCTCTTGCAGCAAATCGCCTGGGACACCGTCACCGGCTATCCGTTCTCCGGCGTTGCCGCCAAGCCATCCTCCCCGAAATGAAAGCGCTCCATCTCCTCTGTGTTCTCGGTGCCCTCTGCGGTGAAGCCCTCGCCGCAGAGACACGCGACCTCATCCTCATCGCCGGCCAGTCCAATGCCGTTGGCTACGATGCCAAGCCGTCCGAGCTGCCCGCTGATCCGTCCGATCAGCAAGTTCTCTTCTGGTGGCGGGCGGGCGACCCGCCGCCGGATGAGTTCGACACCACCAGCGGAGGCAAGTGGACGCACCTTCAACCGCAGCCCAAGGGCAATCCAGCGCCCAAGACCAAAGGCCCGCGCCAGTATGGCAACTTCGCTGGTGCCACCGGTGGTTTTGGTCCCGAAATCGGCCTCTCCCGGGCGCTCGTGGCCAGGGAAAAGAAGCCGCTCGCCATCGTGAAGGCGGCGTGGAGCGGCACCGGCATGGCGCAGGACTGGAACCCAGTTGATCCCGGGTCTGGCGGTTCCTGCTACCGCGCGCTGGTAGCCGAGACCAAGGCCGCCATCGCTGCCGCGAAGGCGCAAGGCATCACCCTCCGTCTCCGTGCGCTGGCCTGGGTGCAGGGCGAGAGCGACGCAAATGCGAACGCTGCCCCACGCTACACTCAGGCACTCGGCGACATGATCGCTGCCCTGCGCAAGGAACTGGATGCCCCGCAGTTGGTCGCGCTGGTGGCGGTGAACACCCAGTTCGGCGGCTGCAAGAACGCCTTCATGCCAAAGATTGTCGAGGCGCAACAGGCGCTCGCCGCCAAGGATCCGCGCTGTGCCTATGTGGACACGGCCTCCGCCACCCTGGCGAACAGCGCGCACTTCGACACGGCGGGCACGCTCGACGTTGGCCGGCGCTTCGCCGAGGCCCTGCTCGCCTTCGAGGCCAGGTCCGCGCCGGCAAAATAAACTGCGGTGGCGGTTCGGTTCTGGAGCGGGGTTGCACTGACCGGGCCAGCCGCTAACCTTGCCCCATGATGATTTCGCGCCGTGATCTGCTGGTGGGGACTGGGCTCCTCACCGTTCATTCCCTGGCTGCTGCCGAGGTGGCCGCGCCGTTCCCGGGCAAGAAGTCCGTCTGGAATGGCTACGACCGCTACGATTTCCAAGTGGACGGCAAGAACCTGCTGATCGTCACTCCCAAGCAGGCCGCGCCCGGCAAACCGTGGGTCTGGCACGGCGAGTTCTTTGGCCACAAGCCCGCGCCGGACATCGCCCTGCTGGGCCGCGGCTTTCACATCGTTTACCTGAGCGTGCCGAACATGCTGGGCTGTCCGGATGCGGTGGAACATTGGAACAAGGCCTACGCCGAGCTCACAGGGAAATACGGCTTCGCGAAGAAAGCCGCGCTCGTGGGCCTGAGCCGGGGCGGGCTCTATTGCTACAACTGGGCGGCGGCGAACCCTGACCAAGTGGCCTGTCTTTACGGCGATGCGCCGGTGTGCGACTTCAAGAGCTGGCCCGGCGGCAAAGGGAAGGGGAGGGGCAGCAAGGGCGACTGGGCGCTAGTGCAGAAGGTGTTCAAGTTTCCGGACGAGGCGGCGGCGCTGGCCTATAAAGGCAATCCGGTGGACAACCTCGCCCCGCTGGCGAAGGCGAAGGTGCCGCTGCTGCACGTCTTCGGGGATGCGGACGACGTGGTGCCATGGGAGGAAAACACCGGGTTGATCGCGGAGCGTTACAAGGCGCTGGGCGGCGACATCACGCTGATTCGCAAACCGGGAATCGGCCACCATCCGCACGGGCTGGAGGATTCCACGCCCATCGTGGAGTTCATCGCCCGGCACGCGAAGCGCTGAACGGTCGCTTGGGATGGTCCAAAGTGGGCGACAGGCTCTAAGCCGTCAGCTTGAGCGCCTTCACGGCCTCCACCGCGAGTTCCAGTGCACCATCGGGGTTCAGGCCGAGCCAGAACATTCCGACGATGCAGACGAGAAGCGCGAATTTGGTGGGGAGCGAGACCGGGATGGGGGAGAGATCGGTTGCGCCCTTGCTCCAGTAAATCGCCTTCACCACGCCGAAGTAGTAGTAGAGCGAGATGAGGACGCCGACGACAGCAACGGCGAACAGCCAGTAGTAGGCGTGCCAGCGAACGCCTTCGGCGATGACGGCCTTGAGCAGAAGGAATTTCCCGAAGAAGCCTGCGAGCGGCGGGATGCCCGCGAGGGAGACCATCGCGAGCGTCAGCGACGTGGCCAGCAGCGGGGAGCGTTGCGCGAGACCAGCAAGCGAGGAGATGTCTTCCGCGCCCGCCTGCTGCACGACCACGGCAATGACGGTGAAGGCCGCCAGCACGGTGAAAAGATAGCCCGCGAGATAGTAGAGCACGGCGGAGGAGCCGGCTTTGTTCATCACGGCGAAGCCGAGCAGCAGGTAGCCCGCGCTGGCGATGCTGCTGTAGCCGAGCAGGCGCTTAAGGTTACGCTGCGGGATGGCGCAGAGGCTGCCGTAGAGAATCGTTGCGGCGGCCATCGCCATGAGGAGCTTCTCCAAGTTGAAGGCGAGGTCGGGAATCGCGGTGCCGAGCAGGCGCATGAGCAGCACAACGCCCGCAGCCTTCGAGCCGACGGAGAGGAATGCTGTCGTGGGTGTGGGCGAGCCTTGATACACGTCGGGTGCCCAGATTTGAAATGGCACGGCGGCCATCTTGAAGCCGAGTCCCACGAGCACGAGCAGGATGCCGGCGGTGAGCAACGGCTTGTGGCCGAGCGCGGAGTTGTTGGTGAGTTTGTCGGCCAGCTCGTTGAAGTTCATTGTGCCGCTCGCGCCGAAGATGAGCGCGATGCCATAGACGAGGAAGCCGGAGGAGAGCGCGCCGAGGATGAGATACTTGACCCCGGCCTCCAGTGACTCCACCCGGCGGCGGAGGAAGCTGACCAGCACGTAAAACGTGACGGTAATCAGCTCCAACGAGACGAAGAGCAGCATGAAGTCGTTCGCCGATGCGGCGAACATCATGCCGGCCAGCGCGAACAGGATGAGCGCGAAGAACTCCGACTGCCCGGCATCGAAGCGGTCGCTGAATTCGGTCGCCATGAGCAGCACCAGCAGCGCGGCGAGGAGGAAGAAGCGCTTGAACCACAGCGCAAGGCCGTCGAGGACGTAGGCGTTGCCGAAGGCGTAGAGCGTCTCGGTGCCGTCGAACGCGAAGAAGCTGTAGAACAGCACAACCGCGACGCCGAGCACCGCGCCGAAGCCGAGCGTGCGGCGGTCCTTGGCCGGCGTGAACCAGTCCTGCACCAACACGACCAGGCCGAGGACCACCACGGCGAGTTCGAGGACAATGAGAGAGGCGTTCATTCAGCGGTCAAAGTTATCTCGGCTGCACGGCGCGTTGCTTGGCTTCGCCGACGGCCTTCTTCACGTCGCTGGGGCGCGGTGCTTTGTCGGCGGTCTTCGCGTTGGCCATCGTGAGGATGGTGGCGACGCTGGGTTGAATCTTGTCGGTCAGCAGGCGCGGCCAGACGCCGAGCAGCAGCAGCGCGGCGAGCAGGAGGACGAAGGGCACCTTCGCCCACGCGCTGGCGTCCTTGAGCGCGGCCCACTCGGACTTTTCCGGGCCGTGCAGGATGTTGCGGACGGCGCGCAGCATGTAAACCGCACCGATGATGAGCGCGCCCCAAGTGGCGAGCGTGGTCACGAGCGGAAACGCGCGCCACGAGCCGAAGAGCACCATCGCCTCGCCGACGAAGTTCGCGAAGCCCGGGAGGCCGCAGCCCGCGAGCATCGCCATCACGAGTGCCGCGCCGAGGAAGGGAATTTGCCGCAGCAAACCACCGAGTTTCTCCATCTCCAGCGTGCCGGTCTTCTCACGAAGCGCGCCGCTCAGGCCGAAGGTCAGCGCGGCTAGGAACCCGTGTGCGACCATCACGACGACCGCGCCGGTCACGCCCACAAGGCTCAAGCTCGCGATGCCGAGGAAGATGAAGCCCATGTGCGCGACGCTGGAGTTGCCGATGAGCAGGTTCAAATCCTTCTGCCGCATCGCGACGAGGCCGCAGTAAACGATGTTGCCGAGGCAGAGGAAGGCGAGGATTTCCAGCCACGCCGCCGCGCCGTCGGGCATGAGCGGGATGCCGACGCGCAGCAGACCGTAAAGGCCGAACTTCTTCAGCACGCCCGCGTGGAGCATGGCGGTGGCGGTCGGTGCGGCACCGTAACCAAGGGGCGCCCAAGTGTGGAACGGCCAGAGCGAGACGAGGATGCCGAAGCCGAAGAGCAGCAGCGGGAAAATGAGCGACTGCGCCGCGAGCGGCAGCGGGCGGGCCTTCACGGCCTTGGTCAGATCGACGATGTCGAAGGTGTTCGCGCCGGACTGGATGTAGAGCGCGATGAGGCCGGCCAACGCGATGAGCGCGCCGAGGCTGAGGTAGATGGTGATTTTGAACGTGGCGTAGTTGCGATTCTCGCCGTGGCCCCAGACGCCAATCATGATGAAGGTCGGCACCAGCGCCAGCTCGTGGAAGAAGTAGAAGAAGAAGAGGTTCAGCGACGCGAACGCGCCGAGGATGCCGCCGGTCATCACGAGCAGCAGGGTGTAATACTCCTTCTCCAGCCGCTTGATTTCGCGCGACACGCACGCGGCGGCGAAGGCCACGATGGCCCCCATCACGATGAGGCCGAGGTTGATGCCGTCCACGCCGAGGTGCCAGCCGATGTCGAGCTTGAGGGCGGAGACGCTCACCCACGCGTGCCGCTCGACGAACTTGAAGCCGTTCTCGACCGGAGCCGCGTTGTATTTGGCGAACAGGGTCAGCGCGAGTAGCATCGAGGCAACCGTCGCGCCGAGCGTGACGAGGCGGATGACGAACTTGTAGTTGCGCGGGATGCACAGGACCACCAGCGCGGCCAGCAGCGGGAGGAGGAAGATGGCGGAGAGCAGCGACATGGCTTAGTGAGCGGGCGATTGAAGGAGAAGCTGCCACGCCAGCACCAGCACGACGCCGGCGGCGAAGAGGAAGGCGTAGGTTTGCAGGCTGCCGGTCTGCACGAGGCGCAGGGCGCGGCCAAACAGTTCGGTGGTCCCGTGCGTGCCGCGCACCAGCAGGCCGGCGATAATCCAGCGGTCAACCCAGTCCGCGACGCGCGCGAGCGTCTCCTGCGTGACAGAGATGAACCACTCGTAAAGCTCGTCGAAGTAGAAGCGGTCGCGGGCCATCTTCGCCAGCACGCCGATTTTCTCCGGCAACCGGTCGCGGTCAGTGTTCACGTAGAGCGCGCTGGCGATTTGATAGCCGGCCACCACCGCGAGCAGGCCGAAGCTAGCGGCGAAGATGTTGTGGTTGAATGGCGCGAAGAGGTTTTCCAGAAAGCCGCCGTCGTGCAGCGGGTGTTCGCTGGGAAAGAGCTTGCCGATGTAGGCGTCAATGCCCACGGCTCCGGCCAGCAGTGTCGGCACGGCGAGCACGACGAGCGGCCAGGTCATCACGCCGGGCGATTCGTGCGCGTGGCTGGCTTCCTCGCTGCGGGCGTTGCCGCAGAAGGCTACTAGCACGAGGCGGCTCATGTAGAAGGTCGTCAGACCCGCGATGAACACGCCGAGGACGAAGAGCGGAATGTTGTTGTGCTCCAAAGCGCTGGCGAGGATGGCGTCCTTGCTGAAGAAGCCGGCGAACGGCCACACGCCGCAGAGCGCGAGCGTGCCCCAGCGGAACGTCCACCACGTGCGCGGCATCGCGTCGCGCAGGCCGCCCATCTTCCAAATGTTCTGCTCGTGGTGGCAGGCGAAAATCACCGAGCCGGCCCCGAGGAAGAGCAGCGCCTTGAAGGCTGCGTGCGTGGTAAGGTGGAACATCGCGGACCGCGGCGAGTGAAGTCCGACGGCCATCACCATGTAGCCGAGCTGCGAGAGCGTGGAGTAGGCGAGGATGCGCTTGATGTCGTTTTGCTGGAGCGCCATGACCGCGGCCAGCAGCGCGGTGCCGCCACCAATCCAGGCGATGAACTCCAGCGCGTGCGAGCCGGGGATTTCGAGCAGGAAGAAGATGCGGCAGAGCATGAACACGCCGGCGGCGACCATCGTGGCCGCGTGAATCAGCGCGCTGACGGGCGTGGGGCCTTCCATCGCGTCCGGCAGCCAGACGTGCAGCGGAAACTGCGCGGACTTGCCCATCGCGCCCATGAAGAGCAGCAGGCCGACGAGCGTGGCGAGGACGTTCGGGTGAACAATCCACCACTGCGTGCCGCCCGCGATTTTCCCCAGCGGCTCAGTTAGGCTAGCGAAGGGAAACGCCTTGCCCTCCAGCGCGTGAGCGAGTTCAGCGAAGTTCACCGAGCCGAGCGCCAGCCATGTGAGGATGATGCCGAGGATGAAGCCAAAGTCGCCAATGCGGTTGGTGAGGAAGGCTTTTTTCGCGGCGTCGGCGGCAGAGTTCTTCTCAAACCAGAAGCCGATGAGCAGGTAGCTGCTCACGCCGACCAGTTCCCAGAACACGAACATCATGAAGAGGTTGTTCGCGAGCACGATGCCGAGCATCGAGAAGGTGAAGAGGCTCAGGCTGGCGAAGTAGCGGCTGTAGCTGCGGTCGCCCTGCAGGTAGCCGCGCGAGTAGATGTGAATCATCAGCCCGACGCCGGTGACGACGAGGAGCATGAGCTTGGAGAGCGGGTCGAGCAGCAGGCCGAAGGAAACTTTCAGGTCGCCGACAGAGAGCCAGTTGAAGTTCGCTTCAATCGCCTTGTCGCCGGTGAAGGCGAAGATGCCGAGGCTCAAGGCGAAGCCGAGGGCAATCGCGCCGATGGAGAGTTGGGCGCTGAATTCTTCGTCCTTCTTCCAAAACAGCGTGATGCCGATGGCGGCCAGCAGCGGCAGCAGCAGCACCAATAGCGCGGTCGTTCCGGCGATGCTCGAAGTGGGTTCCATGTCAGAGTTTCAGCGAGGTCAGGTCCTCCACGTGCGCGGACTGGCGCTTGCGGTAGAGCGCGACGATGAGCGCGAGGCCCACGGCGACTTCTGCCGCCGCGACGGTGATGATGAAGAAGACCATCATCTGGCCGGTGAGGTTTTCGTTGAAGCGCGAGAAGGCGACGAGCGCGAGGTTGGCGGCGTTGAGCATCAGCTCCAGCGACATGTAGATGACGAGGACGTTGCGCCGCAGGATGACGCCCAGCAGCCCGAGGCAGAAGAGCATCGCGCTGACGGTGAGGTAGTGTTCGAGGCCGACGTTCATCGGTGGAAGAGGAGATGGGAGATGGGAGATGGGAGATGGGGGAGAGACGCGCTCGGCGCTTTCCCATCTGCCAACTTCAATCTGCTAACTGCGGTTATCATTTTAGCTCCTTCTTGCTCAGGAGAATCACGCCCACCATCGCCACGAGCAGGAGGACGGAGACGATTTCAAAGGGGAGGAGGAACTGGCCCTTGGTGAAGAGTTCGAGGCCGAGCGCCTTGGTGTCGCCGATGACGCGGGGGTTGGCGGCTTGGTTGAGGTCCCCGCCCCAGATGGTGCGCGTGAGCAGGAAGCCCAGGCCCAGAACCGCGCCCGTGCCGGTCACGATGCCGAAGAGGTTTATCTTCCGGCGCTGCTCCTCCTTGAGGTCGAGGAGCATGATGACGAAGAGGAAGAGCACCATCACCGCGCCCGCATAGACGAGGATTTGCACCGCCGCGAGGAAGAAGGCGTTGAGCAGCACGAAGAGGCCGGCCATCGCGCAGATGGTCAGCACGAGGAACATCGCGCTCGTGACCGGGTTGCGGCTGAACGGATTGGCCACCACCAGCGCACCGAAGAGGAGCGTGAGGAAGGCGAAGAGGTAGAAAAGAATGTCGGGTAATGCCATGAGCGATGCCTAGACCTTCACCGGGAAAGTCTCCTGCTCCTTCGCCTCGTCCAGCTTGTGCTTCCACTTCTGGATGCCGGGGTGCGTGCCGCCGAGGGCGAGGAGTTTCTCCTTGTTGTAAATCATCTCGCCGCGCGCAAGGCCGGTGAGGGAGAAGTCGCTCTTCAGGAAGATGGCTTCCTCGGGGCAGACTTCCTGGCACAGGCCGCAGAAGATGCAGCGGAGCATGTTGATTTCGAATTCCTCGGGCATCTTCTCCGCGTTGGTGCGGTCGGCGGGCTTGCCGTTCGGGCCGGGCGGCGTGATGCGGATGGCCTTCGGCGGGCAGACGAACTCGCAGAGCTGGCAGGAGACGCACTTGGTCGCGCCGTCCTGGTCGCGAACGAGATAGGGCGCACCACGATAGCCGGGCAACACGCGCGTCGGCTCCTCGGGATACTGCTGCGTGACCTTGGTCCGGCCCGTGATGGTGTTGAGGAAATGGCGCGTGGTGACCTTCAGCCCACCGATTAGGGCCGGCAGATAGAGCCGCTCAAACCAAGTCAGTTCGTTGCGTTTGACAATCATGCTGCCAACTCCTCCCGCGCCGGGACGCGCTGTTGCTTGATGAACTCGATGGAGGGCTTGCCCAGCGCCAGGCTCTTCGCGCTCAAGTCTTCGTCCACGTCTGGCCAATGAACGCCGAAGCCGCTGCCGAGCAGTTCGTAATGCTCCCGCTGGGTGGCGGTCGCCCGGTAGAGCCGGGGATACCACAGAAGCGGCAGTTGCACCGTGCGCCCGTCGTTGAAGTCCACGAGGAGCGTGTCGGGCGTGCTGCTGATGCGCGTCACCAGGATTTTATCCAAAGTATTCATGCCAGGCTTGCAGCAGGTTGGTTTGGTTCTCAGTCAAAATGGTTTCGATTTCCCGCAGCTCGTGCCGCCGGAAGCCAAGGTTGTCGGACAAGCCCACCGGTTGCAGCCAGAACTTGGCTTGCGCGCCCGCCTTGCTGACGTGGACATGAGCGGGTTCGTCGCCGTCGGCGCTGAAAAAGCCGATGCGATAGCCGTTCTGTCGAAGGACGGTGGGCATTTCATTTGGTTGTCAGGGCCAGCACGCCCGCGGTGAGAATGATGTTCGCCAGCGCCAGCGGGATGAGCCGCCGCCAGCCGAGGTCCATCAACTGGTCGTAGCGGAAGCGCGGGAGCATCCAGCGCACCCAGATGAAGATGAACATGAACGCCAGCATCTTCGCCAGGAAGATGCCGATGTGCACGAGGCCCATCAGCAGCGAGTCCGCCGGCCGGTCGAGGCCGAGGAAGGGCAGCGTCCAGCCGCCGAAGAACAGCGTCGTCATCATCGCCGCGCCGGCGAACATGTTCGCGTATTCGCCGATGAAGAACATGCCGAACTTCATCGAGCTGTATTCCGTGTGGTAGCCGCTGACGAGTTCGGACTCCGACTCCGCCATGTCGAAGGGCAGGCGGTTCGTTTCCGCGAGGGCGGAGATGAAGAAAATCACGAAGGAGATGACGCCGCACGGGATGAGCAGGAGCGACTGCGCGCTGAAGCCACCGCCGAAGACCGGGAAGGCGTTCCAGCCGTTCCGCGCCTGGTGCTCGATGATTTTGCCGAGGTTCAGGTCGCCGACGACGAGGAACACCGGGATGACGCTCATGCCCATCGCGATTTCGTAGGAAATCATCTGCGCGCTGGCACGGATGCCGCCGAGGAAGGGGAACTTCGAATTCGCCGCGTAGCCAGCCAGCACGATGCCATACACGCCGAGCGACACGATGCCGAAGGTGTAGAGGATGCCGACGTTCAGGTCCGCGATGACCATCTTCTGCGCGCCGAGCGTGGAGCCGAACGGAATCACCGCCACGACGAGGAACGCCGGCACGAGCGAGATGGCCGGTGCGAGCCAGAAGTAAATCTTCCGCACATGCGCCGGGGTGAAGTCTTCCTTGATGAAGCTCTTCACGCCGTCCACCAGCGGATGCCAGAATCCGAGCTTGGTGAGGAACGGACCGAGGACCGGGATGCTGCCGATGAGCGGGAGGTTCACGCGGTTCGGCCCGACGCGGTCCTGAATGAGCGCCGAGACCTTGCGCTCCGCCAGCACCGCGTAGGCGACGAGCGTCAGCAGCGGCCCCAGCACGCACGCAATCTTCAGCAGCGTGAAGAACACGAACTGCGTCTGCGGACTCAATGAATCAAGCCAGGCCATGGAAAACTAGATTTGCACCGTCACACCCGTGTCGCCGAGTTTCGCCCACTCCAGCCCCGCGAAGCCGGGGATTTCGCGCGCCATCTGGTTGAACAGACCTTCGATGGTTGAGAAGCCGTTCTGGCCGCTGACGTTGTGCACCAGCTCGTGCAGGAACTCCCACTCGGGCCGGGCGTCGCCGGGGGCTTCGACGGCCTTCATGAACTTCTGCACGCGACCCTTCACGTTCACGAACGTGCCGCGCTTCTCGACGTGCGCGCAGCCGGGCAGCACGAAGTGCGCGGCGGCGGTCGTGGCGTTCGGCAGGATGTCGCTGACGATGAGCGTGTCGAGCTTCGCGAGCAGGTCCGCGCCGATGCCGTGCTTGGTTACATCTTCGCCGAAGACGACGAGGGTGCGGATGGCCCCGCTGCGGATGCCGTCGGCAATCTTCGCGAGGTTCGCGCCGAGCTGCGGGCCGGTGATGCCGGTGAGCCGCGCGCCGTTCGAGTTCGGGTTCTTGTCGGCGTTGACGAGAAGTTTGTCGCCCTCGCCGTTGCGGGCGACGGAGTCAGTCTGCGCGTTGAACTTCTTCGCAAGCTTGGCGAGCAGGAAAAGTTCCTCGGTCGTCTGCCGCGCACTAGCAATGACGGCGACGCTGCCGGTCGGAGCAGAAGCGAGCTTGGCGGAGATGGCTTTGAGCGCCGTGGGCCAAGCGACCTCAATCATTCCGCGCTCCGCAATCCGCATTCCACATTTCTTCAGCCGGTCCGCGCGGCCAATCCACTTGTAGTTCAAGCGGCCTGAGTCGCACATCCACGTCGAGTTGACGGCGTCGTTCTGGCGCGGCTCGTAGCGGTAAACCTTCTCCTCGCGCGAGCCGACGACGATGTTGCAGCCGGTGCCGCAGCTCGTGCAGAGGGACTTGGTTTCCTTCATGAACCACACGCGCATCTGGAAGCGGAAATCCTTCGAGGTGAGCGCGCCCACCGGGCAGATATCCACCGTGTTGAGCGTGTAGTTGTTGTCGAACTTGCCCTCGGCCCATGCGGCGATGGTGTTGTAGCTGCCGCGATTGACGATGCCGAGCGCGTCGTCGCCGGCGATGTCCTTGGTGAAACGGATGCAGCGGGTGCAAAGCACGCAGCGCTCGTCGTCGAGGACGATGCGCGGCCCGAGGTCCACGGCTTTCGGCTTGTGGACCTTCGCCTCGACGAACTTGCTCTTCGCCTGCCCATGCTCGACGGAGTATTCCTGCAGCTTGCATTCGCCAGCCTGGTCGCAGATGGGGCAATCGAGCGGGTGGTTGATGAGCAGCGATTCCAGCACCGCCTCGCGCATCTGTTTCGTCGCAGGTGAATTCGGGTAAATCTCCATGCCCGGCGAAATGGGCGTGGCGCACGCGATGGCTCCGCGCGGCGTGGTCGGCTCGTAGGGCAACACGGACTTCGCAATCTTCGGGGTGCCGTCCTCGTTCAGCACCGGCTTGCGGTCTGGTCCCATCTGCGGCGTGCCGAACTCGACGAGGCACATGCGGCAGTTGCCGGCGATGGGGAGCTTCGGGTGGTAGCAGTAATGCGGCACCTCGTGCGCTGCGAGCTGGCAGGCCTGAAGCATCGTGGTCGGCTGCGGCTTGCCCTGCCAGTCGGGCATCATCTTCGGCACCTCGATTTCGCGGCCGTCCACCTTGATTTTGATTTTGTCAGACGGCGGCGGCGGAGCCGGTGCAGCGGCGGGCGCGGCGGGCTTGGCTTCAGTTGTCGCGGGGGCGGACATGGAAATCAGTGTTTGGCGGCTGCGGCTTTGGCTTCATCCGCTGCGCCCTTGGCCTCAAAGTCATCTTTGAACTTCTTCACGTAGCTCAGAACCGGCCAGGCGCAGGCTTCACCAAAGGCGCAGATGGTGCGGCCTTGGATGTTTTGCGCGATGTGCAGCAAGTAGTCGGCGTCGGCTTTGCGGCCCTCGCCGTGGGTGAGGCGGTGCAGGGCCTTGCTCATCCAGAGCGAGCCTTCGCGGCACGGGGTGCACTGGCCGCAGCTCTCGTGGGCG
>CAIPBN010000745.1 GCA_903863315.1 uncultured Verrucomicrobiota bacterium
CACGCAACGGCGTTGCGCGGGCTGGAGCATTTCCTGAAGCACGGTCACGAGCCCGTCCACGCCCAGTTGCTCAAGGTAGGTCTGACCGGAGTTGATGGCGTCGGTGGACTGGATGCGGCGTTCCAACGCCTTCAGGCGGCGCTCGGCGGTTCCAGGCCGGTGCTGGATCACGCCGAGCACAGCGGCACAAAGCAGGTTGAGGGGCGTCCAGTCCTGGCCCGCCGGCGTCTCGTTGACCAGCAGGCCGAGCGAGGCGGCGGCCAGGATGGTGTCGTAGCAGCGTTGGTAACGTTCCTCGGACAGGCCAGCCACCCGCCGCCACTCCTCGATCATGGACATTTCATGCTTGGACAGTTTGTTGTCGCTGAAGCCCAGCTCAATGAGGTTAACCTGCACGCATTCCCGCTCCGCCGGGGTCAGCAACAGCTCCGCCTCAATCAGCAGCTTCGCAAAGCCGTGCTGGTTCACCCAGGCTCCTGCGCGACGGAAGGAATTCTGGTTCCCAAACTGCGCCACCACCCAGTCCAGCTCCTCCTTCGCAAAGTCGCCGTCTGACTGCGCCAGCGCATACGCCGCCCCCGCGCACACCAAGTGCGGCGTGAGCGCTGCCGGCGGGCGGAGCAGGTTGACAGAGTCCATGCCGGGCTGCAGCGCGACGAGTTTGTGCAACGCCACGTCTTCTGAGGGCGGCAGACGCAACACAAATTCCACCTCCGGAAACCGGGCGCGCAGCAGCAGCAAATTATCCCCGTCCGAATCCGCCTCCAACGCCGTGGCCTCGGAGATCTGGTAGTCAAAGCGCATGAACTCGCCGCCACCGGGCTTGGAGAAGCAGGCCAGCACCGAGCCATCGCACGCCAGCCACGTCAGTCCTGCTTCACCGGTGATGTCACAAGTGGCCCGCAGGACGATATGTGGCTCGCGCTTGAACTCGGCGACGAACTCTTTGTGCAACTGTGGCGGTAATGCCATAAAAGAGCGCGGAGCTTAACCACACATCTGCCGGAAATGAACATGGAAAATGTGTAACAAATAGCAGCGCGCGCGAGCTGCGAAGGCCGAGCACGAGCAGTTGTTCCGCGCCAACTGCCGATATGGTAAGGGCGAGCCTTAATCACTGCTCCAACTCGTATCGTCGCAGTCCGCTCAACTGCCCCAGCACGCGCAGCGCAAAGAGCGGGTTGTTCTTCAAGTAGCGCGGGCCAAGCCGACGTGGCTCCTGGCAGAGCCGGTAAAACCACTCCAGTCCGCTGCGCTGCATCCAGCGCGGGGCTTGCGACTTTGTGCCCGCCAGCATGTCGAACGCGGCACCGACACCGAGCATCAGCGTCGTGTCGAGCTGCGCGAGGTTCGCTGCCATGAAGCGCTCCTGTTTCGGCGTGCTGAGGCCGACCCAAATCATGTCCGGCTTCGCAGCAGCAACCTGCGCGGTGAGCACGGCCTGCTCAACATCGTTCAGCGGACGAAACGGCGGCTCGTAGGTGCCGGTGACTTGCAGACCGGGGAATTTCTCCGTGAGCACCGCGCGCAAACGCTCCGCCGTGCCGTTCGCTCCACCATAGAAGAAGTGCCGCCAGCCGCGCGCCACGGACTCGCGCATCACCAACGTCATCAAGTCCGGGCCATACACGCGGCCCATCGCGCGATGCCCGGACAGCCGGCCCAGCCAGACCATCGGCATCCCGTCGGGTGTGTTGAGGAAAGCGCGGTTCAGGATGCGGCGGAACTCCGGGTCGTCCTGCGCCTCGCTCACGCCGTGGACGCCGGTTACGCACACGTAGCCCTTGCGCCGCTCCGCCACTGCGCGCGCGATGGCGTCGAGCGTCGTCGTCAGGTTCAACACGCTGACGCCGACGCCGAGGACGTTTACGCGGGCACTGCGAGATGAAGACGTATCGCTCAAGCGCTTATGTCAGGTGTTCCCGCAGTTCCTGAGGCGAGACG
>CAIPBN010000746.1 GCA_903863315.1 uncultured Verrucomicrobiota bacterium
AGCGCGCCGTAGAGCGATGTATTCCTCGGCGCGTCACGGTGGAGTGGCTCCAAGATTTCCAGGTTCCGCAGCGTGGTGCTGTCGAGCACTAGGTAGTCGCGGCACTGGTAGAAGGTGATGCGCGTGAGGTGCTTCACATCGCGGCGCAAGTGCTGCGTGAGGTAATGCAACGCCGCGCCCGCCGCGCCCGTGGCGGCCACGCGGCCCTTCAGGCCGAAGCCATCCAGCGCCGCGACCTTGAAGTGCTCGCGCACGGTGAAGACCGCCGTCTCCGGCGCGAAGACCCAGTCGTCGTGGCCGATGAGGATGCCCGGCGTCCCTTGCAGCAGCGTGCGGAGCGACCCTGCTTCACCGGGGTAAATCGTTTCCGCCGGGCGCAGACGCTCCAGTTCGGTGAGCAGTTCGGCATCGCTCTCGGTTTCCGTCGTGCGGAAGTCGCCGGTGGTCAGATCCACGACCGCGATGCCCGTCGTCTTGCCGATGGGATAAACGGCGGCGAGGAAATTATTCCGCTCCGCCGCGAGCAGGCGTTCGTCGAAGTGCGTGCCGGGCGAAAGGATTTGCGTGACCTCGCGTTTGACGAGCTGGCCGGGGCGCGCCTCCTCCACCTGATCGCACACGGCGACCTTGCGGCCCGCGCGGAGGATGCGCGCGACGTAGCCGTTGAACGCGTGGTGCGGGATGCCGCACATCGGCACCGTGCCGCGCTTGGTGAGCGCGACGTTGAGGAGCTGCGCGCCGGCGATCGCGTCCTCGAAAAACATCTCGTAAAAATCACCGAGGCGGAAGAGCAGCAGCGCGTCCTTGGGCAGCTCGCTTTTGATGCGGCGATACTGCGCCATCATCGGCGTGAGCTGCGGTTCAGGAGCGGCGGTGGACATCGCGGGCGCGACGATAGCGGCAAAAAAATATCGCGCGAAGTGAAACTTTGTCGTGACGCGACGGGGACAAATCCGCTAATTCATTGGCCATCAGCCAACGTTCACAACGTGTTCAAGAAACTTTCGGAACTTATTCCAACGCGCGCTCGCGCGCGTTGAAGGGAGGTGAGTAGCAATGGCCGCCAAGAAACCTGCAGCAAAAAAGCCCGCCGCGAAGAAACCCGCAGCGAAAAAGAAAAAGTAGTCATTTCCTCGTGAAATGAACGGCTCCGCCGGGCAGATGCCCGGCGGGGCTGTTTGCTTTTTGGGGTCAGCGCGTCGTGCGTCCGAGCGGGAGGCGGGCCAGCGTCGTGTAGTTCGCACCGCCTAGAGCGAGCACGCTCCGAATCAGTTCAAGGTGATCCGCGCGCCATTCACCAAAGGCGGTGGAGTGGTGCTCGGTGAGCCACTGTTCCAGTTTTCCGCGAGGCATGAAATGGCCGGCGGCTTTGCCGATCGTTATGTGCGGAGTGAACAGCCGCTTTTCCACATGGTCGCCGAACACGGCAGTTTCCGCCGTAACTTCCGTCACCAGCCGATGCAAGGCGGCCATGTCCCCGCGCAAGGCGACCCACAGCACGCGATGGTCGAAATGACCAAGTCCTTCAGCACGCAGTTTGAATGGCGTGCTGTGCTGACACGCGGTGGCGAGTCTGGCCTCCAAGGCTGGAACTTCATCGGCCGGAACGTCGCCAAAGAAGCGCACCGTGAGATGCAGGAAACGAGGTTGCGCGGCCTTGAAGCGATACGGCTCTGCCAGCCCGCCGAAGAACTTCGCGATGGCGGTCTTCACCTCGTCCGCGACCGGAACGGCGGCGAAGAGACGCCAGCGCTCCGGTTTCACGCGGGTTCCTGCTGGCTGATGCAGTGGAAGCTGCCGAGGCCCCAGATGAGCTCCATCGAATCAATGCCCACGACGCGGTGCCGGGGAAACTCGCGCTGCAAAATCTCCAGGGCGCGGCGGTCATTCGCGTGACGGTAGGTCGGCACGCAGACGAGTCCGTTGGCGATGTAGAAGTTCGCGTAGCTCGCGGGCAGGCGCTGGCCGTCGTATTCCACGAGACCCGGCATGGGCAATTCGACCACGCGCAGCGGTTCGCCGTCTTGGTCCTTCATCGAGTGGAGACGATGTAGATTCTCTTGCAGCAGCTTGTAATTCTCATCCGCCGGGTCTTCCTCAAC
>CAIPBN010000747.1 GCA_903863315.1 uncultured Verrucomicrobiota bacterium
ACGACGATGGGCTGGTGGATAAGCACGTGCCCCGCGTTGGTCACGAGATTGCCGAGCTGCCGCGTGGCGTTTTGCGAGAAGCTGTTGCCCACCGTGAGCAGGCGGACCGTCTTGGCGGGTTTTGGGGTGGGTTCGGCCGCCGGCAAGCAGGCGGAGAACAACCAAATCGCGGGAAGAAGCAAGGTCTGCCGTAGCGCGATGGCAGCGAGCGAATGCGTGTAAGGGGACGCGGTTTGATTCACGGCGCGAGAGTGGGCCGGGCATTGCCGCACCGTCAACCACGGCGCGGTGGCTCACAGTGTCTTGAGATACTCGATGAGGTCCACGCGGTTCTCCTCCGTCTTGATGCGCGACCAGAAGTCGTGTCCACCGTTGTCGCAACCGGTGCGCCCGGCGTTGAACCAGTCGCGGTCATCGCCCTGGAGGCGGAGCAACTCGGCTTCATCTTCGAGCAGCGCGGTGGCGGGCGGGTCGCGCAGCGCCTGGCCCACCTTGACCCGGTCGAAGTGTCGCGCGGCCTGGACGCTGAAGAGGCGTGGGCGGGCGGACGCCGGTCCGAGCAGGTGGTAGAGCGTCGGCACACTGCCGTTGTGCAGGTAGGGGAAGTTCGCCCACACGCCGGTCAGCGGCGTCGCCGCGTAGCCGCGGCTCGGGGCCAGCTTGCCGACCTGCGCGAGCGGACTTGCTTGGAAAGCTGTGACGAACTCGGCGTTGACCAGCCGCAGGCGCGCCGGGTCGGTGCCAACGTCCATGTGCAAGCCGGTCCATTCCACGTTGCCCTGGCCGTCGTATGTGCCGTGGCAGCTTGCGCAACCGATTTGCTCCGACTCGAACAACTTTTTCCCCCGGGCGGCGGCGCGGGCATCAATGGCGTGGGGATAGCGCGGCGGGCGCAGGAATTGGATGACGTTGCGGAAGTCTGCCTGAATTTGCGGGACAACCGAGCTGGCGAGCTTTTCGAAAGATTGGTCCAGGGCCAGTTCCATGGAAGAGGCCATGAGGGGGAACGTGCCGGTGAAGCTGCCGTCGCAATACCAGCGCTGGAAAGGGGCCTTGGCCGCTGCATGCCAGAGCGGCGGGGACTTCACATCGCCCCGGCCGACTTTGGCGAAGTCCGGCGGAGTCCCGCCGTGGGCGCGCATGTGCATTTCCACGTGTGACGCCGGGAACGCCGTGGAGCGCCCGCGCGTGAGCGGCTCGAACACCTCGTGATGGTGCTGGCGAAGGATTTCGTGGGCGCGCCGCGCCGTGGCCTGCTCGGGGCTGGCCGTCCGCGCGGTGGTGTTGTGCGTCAGCTCCGTCACCTTCTGCGCGGCGCGACCAAGCCACAGCTCGTCCAGCGTCTTCGCGCCAGCTCCGAGATAGGCGACACCGTCAATCTCCGCCATGTGACAGGCAAGGCAGTTCAAGGTCCAGCTCAGGGACTGGTCGCGCGCCGGGTTTGGGGCCATGCCGAAGACGGGCGCGGATTTGTTCTGCGGCCAGAGCACGAGTCCGAGCTTGTCGCGGAGAATCGAGTCCACGGCAGTTGACGAGCCGAGCAGGACGCGGTTGACGGTGATGAAACTCTGGGGAATCCACGCCGAACTGTCGTAGCTCTCATACATGAAGGCCGCCAGCGCGCGCAGTTGCTCCGCCTCGGGCCGCTCGTCGCGCGGGTCCCAACGATAGACCAGTTGACGGCCGTCCTGTGGGAAGTTGGCCAGCAAGGCCTGCCGCGCTGTCGCGCTGCTGGGCGCGGGCGACTTGACCGGCAAGTAAGCATCCGCCGCCGCGAGCGGCAGCGTCAGCACGGTGGCAAGGATGAGGTGAAGAAGAGTTTTCATGCGCGGCACTTGGAGCCAAAAACAATGAGCATCAGGAGTGTGAACATGAAGAGGCCGGCTATCAGACATAGGAGGAAAATGAAAACCGTGCCCAAGGCTTTTCCTACGCCTGCCAGCACCCGGCGGGACTTGCTCTCACCGATC
Source organism: uncultured Verrucomicrobiota bacterium (assembly GCA_903863315.1). Lineage (GTDB taxonomy): Bacteria > Verrucomicrobiota > Verrucomicrobiia > Limisphaerales > SXTU01 > SXTU01. The sequence goes on from CAIPBN010000747.1 coordinate 1,971, forward strand.
GGGAGCAGCGTAACGCCCGCCGGTGGCAACGGTGGTGGCGGTGGTGCAAACCCCAGAGTCCTGCCGCAACCCTTGCACACACCAGTCTCACCGGGCGGCAACGGCGTTGGCAGCGGGTGTGCGCAGCCGGGGCAGAAGCGTATCTCATCGCTATCGGCCAGCGGAGCGACTGCGACGAGAGCAGGTGTCTCGGGCACGGAAGGTGGAACAGGCGGTGAAATATCTTGCAGCGTAATGTGGCCCGCGAAGCGCGGAATACGCCTCAGCGGCAACCAATCCGGCTCCGAGGCCGGGGGCCACTTCGCGGGCCAACTCTCCCGAGTAAGATGCTCGCTCCTGGCCAGGGTGTTGGTGGAGATTTCGCCGGCCTTCAGCAGGGCCCCGATCTGGTCGAGTTCAAACGGCCCGGTGACGACCTGATCGTTCGGGTTTCGGAGGTAGTATTTCATGCGGGCGACTTCTTTGTGAGGTGGCTCATTTCAAACCATTCACAGCGCAATTGGCCGTGAGCAGGGCTGTCAGCCCCACGCCCAGCAGGATGCCGAACGCGAATCCGCGGTTGGTCGGACTGCGCAGCATGGGAAGGGCGACCGCGATCCACCCCGCGCAGAGGAGGATTGCGAAGATGATCGCAGGGGTGGCGTTGGCCTTGCGGCTTGCGAGGCCAGCGAACAGGCACACGATGATGAGCGAGACATACTGCACCACGAGTCCGCCGATAACCGCCGCGATGAACGTGAGGAGCGATACGGGACGGCTGGGCGTGGGCGCGGTCGGTCGGTTGGTTCCTGCGGCGGGATAAAGCAGCTTGCCGCACTGCCCGCACCGGGTTTCACCGAGCGCTACCGGACCATCGGCCCTCTGCCCGCAGAACGGGCAGAAGGAAATCTGTTCGGGCGGGCTTTGAGGCTTTTTCCAAATGTGCGTCGGGAACAGTTCCGCTGGGGGCGGCGGAGTTGGTGCTGGCAGAGGCGGGGCGGCTTGTCGAAGCGGCGCGCTCGGCGGACGCTCCTGGCCGAACCCGGGGATGGACTTCACCGGCATCCAATCCTCGGCGGGCGTGCTGCGGACCTGGCCGAGGCTCTCGCCAATGTCCCCAGTCGCCAGCGTGTCAGTGGGAAGCTCACCGGTCTTAAACTTGGCCTCGATGTCATCAAGCTCGAACGGGCCGGTGATGGCCCCATCGTCAGGATTGCGCAGGTAGTATCTCATGCTGGCACGGGTTGATTAGATTGTTTAGCACTCATCAATCTATAAGCCTACATTAA
>CAIPBN010000748.1 GCA_903863315.1 uncultured Verrucomicrobiota bacterium
CCACGGCTTTCAGGTGTGCGGCCAGCGGCTCCACTTTGAAGCCCTTCTCAAACACCGGGCTATCCACCAGTGCGAACCCCTTGAGCGCCAACCCACTGGCGCTCCGCTTGATATGCACCGCCTTGGTGACCTTGGCCCCCAAGTCAATGACCATCACCTGGTCACGCTGCTTGTTGAAGCTGCTGAAGAACGGCAACGGCATCGAGCCTTTTCTAAGCCAAACTTGCCCGATCTGGCAAGCTGCAATGTCTGTCTTTTCCAGTTGGAGAGATTATCACGATGCGGGCGCGGTCCGCTATTGGCATGGCAGGCGGACGGCTCCCACTCTCAGGTGAGGCTGGGTGAAGTCCTGTCATGGTTCAGTGGGAGCGCACCAGTCGAAGCCGCACAGATATTCCTCGTTCCCTTCGGTTGTCCTGAATAATCCGCCCATCCTGCACACTCCAATTCCCCACGCATGAACCACTCATTAAATCGCCGTCGTTTCCTCGCCACCACCGCCAGCACGCTGGCCGCCCCGTATTTCCTCCGCAGCCAAGGCTCGCCGAACGGCAAGCTCAACATCGCCTGCATCGGCACCGCCGGGCGCGCGGCGGGCAACATCGAGGGCGTGAAGGGCGAGAACATCGTCGCGCTCGTGGATGTGGACTCCGCCAACCTCGCCAAGGCCGGGGAGAAATTCCCCGCCGCCAAGCGCTACACGGACTTCCGAAAGATGCTCGAGCAAAAGGACATTGACGCCGTGGTTGTCGCCACGCCGGACCACACCCACGCGGTCTGCGCCGTCATGGCGATGCGGAGTGGCCGCCATGTGTATTGCGAGAAGCCGCTGGCGCGCACGGTGTCCGAGGTGCGCGCGATGTCCGACACGGCGGTGGCGACCAAGCGGATTACGCAGATGGGCAACCAGATTCACTCGCATCCGGGCAACAACTATCGCCGCTGTGTCGAGCTGGTGCAGAGCGGGGCCATCGGCGCGGTGAAGGAAGTCCACGTCTGGGCCGGGGCGATTTACGGGAACAAGACCGTCGTCGCCAACCCGCCGCCGCCGCCCGCGTCGCTCGACTACGACCTCTGGCTCGGCCCCGTGCAATACGTCAGCTATCGCCCGGAGTTTGTGCCCTTTCACTGGCGGCACTTCTGGCACTTCGGCGGCGGCACGCTGGCGGATTTCTGGTGCCACTTCGCCGACCTCGCGCACTGGGCATTGGATTTGAAGCATCCGCTGACGGTCGAAGCTGAAGGCCCGGCCGTGGACCCCGAGTTGGTGCCCATCGACCTCAAGGTTCGCTACGAGTATCCCGCGCGCGGCAAACAGCCGCCGGTGAAGCTCACCTGGTATCAGGGCAAGTATCGCCCCGAACAAGAGCTCGGCCCGTTGCTCGACAAGTGGAGGGGCGGCGGTGTGCTCTTTGTCGGCGACAAGGGCCGCTTGCTCGCGAACTACACCCAGCGTCTGCTCCTGCCCGAGGACAAGTTCGCCAACTTCCAGCCGCCCGCGCCGTTCGTCCCCGACGCCAAGGGCAACAATTGGCAGCACGAGCAGTGGATTCAGGCCATCAAGACCGGCGGCAAGGCCGAGTGTGACTTCGCCTACGGCGGGCCGCTCTCCGAGGCCGGCCTGCTGGGCAACGTCGCCTTCCGCGTCGGCAAGAAGCTCGTTTGGGACGCGAAGACGCTGAAGGCCAAGGGCTGTCCCGAGGCCGACCAGTTCATCCAGCACAAGTATCGCGAAGGCTGGAAGATTTAGCCGCTACACGGAGCGCCGGTCTCCAACCCGGCGCGAACGGTCGACAAGTCTCAACGCCGGGTCAAAGACCGGCGCCCCGCGTCCTTCAATTTGATTGCCGCTCCCGCCGCTGCTTTGCCACAGTGGACGCGATGAACGACTGGGTTGCCGATTACATTGCCAAGCAGAAGGCTGCGCTCGATTCCATTCCTGCGGACGCGGTGGCGCGTCTCATTGGAAAGCTCCGGCAGGCGCACCGCGAGGACCGGCAGGTTTTCGTCTTCGGCAACGGCGGCAGCGCGGCCAACGCCTCGCACTTCGCCACGGACCTCGGCAAGGGCGCGTCCGACAAGCTCGGCAAGCGTTTCCGCGTGCTCTCGCTCAACGACAACGTGAGCTGGCTCACCGCGCTGGGCAACGACTACTCCTACGCGGACGTCTTCGCTGGCCAGCTCCAGAACTACGCACGCCCCGGTGACATAGCGTTGACCATGAGCGTCAGCGGCAGCTCGCCGAACTGCGTGAAAGCCATCGAGTGGGCCAACGCCAACGGCCTGCACACCATCGCCCTCGTCGGAGCCAAGCGCGGGAAGCTGGCGGAGATTGCCAAGGACGTGATCGTCATCGCCGACGGCCACTACGGTCGCGCCGAGGACGCACACATGGGCATCTGCCACATGCTGTGCTACGCGTTCATCGAGCAAGCGGCGTAATGGGAGGCCCCAGTCCGGGGGCAGCCCGGCTCATGCGGCAGAATCGCGAGTCAAGCCGCGATTGCCGCAGGATTCGCCCCGCTCGAATCCACCACGCTCCGCCCCCCGTTGATGAGATAAAGCACGGCCATGCGGACGGCGAGGCCGTTGGTGACCTGCTCCAAGATGACCGAGCGCGCGCAGTCCGCGATCTCGCTGGCAATCTCCACCCCGCGGTTGATGGGGCCGGGGTGCATGATGAGCACGTCTGGCTTGGTGCGGGCAAACCGCGCGGCGGTGAGGCCGAACAGGACGTTGTATTCCCCGATGCTGGGGAACATGGTCTGGCGCTGGCGTTCGTGCTGGATGCGCAACAGGTTGATCACGTCCGCATCCGCGATGGCCTCGTCCACGTTGTAGGTCACGCGGCAGCCCATTTTCTCGAACACCTTGGGGACGAGCGTGCTGGGACCACAGAGCGTGACCCTGGCGCCCAGCTTCAGCAGCGCCCAGATGTTGGAGCGGGCGACGCGGCTGTAGAGGATGTCGCCAAGGATGGTGACGTTGAGTCCGGCGATGCGGCCCTTGTGTTCGCGGATGGTGAAGGTGTCCAGCAGGGCCTGGGTGGGATGCTCGTGCGCGCCATCGCCAGCGTTGACCACGCTGCCCTTCAGGAAGCGGGAGAGAAAGTGGGGCGCGCCGGTGGCGCTGTGGCGGATGATGATGACGTCGGCGTTGAGGGCCTCCAGATTGCGCGCGGTGTCTTTGAGGGTCTCGCCTTTCTTCAACGAGCTGGCTTCGGTCGCGAAGTTGATCACATCCGCGCTCAAGCGCATGGCGGCGAGCTCAAAGCTGATGCGGGTGCGCGTGCTGGGCTCGACGAACAGATTGACGACGGTCTTGCCCCGCAGGGCCGGGACTTTCTTGATGGCGCGCTCGCCGACGGCTTTGAACTGGCGGGCGGTGTCGAGGACGGTGGTGATTTCCTCGGCCGAGAGGGATTCGATGTCGAGGAGGTGTTTGCGGTGCCAGGTCATGCGCGGTTTGCTGCTGCTTGGGGGCAATGAAGTAACGGAGATTCAGCGGATTGGAAAGCCATTACTCCGCCTGCCCGCGTCCCTGGCTCAAAGCCCGCTGAACTGGCGCAGATACTTCACCGTCACGCGGAAGTCCTTGGGCCACTCCGCCGTGATGCTGAGGGGCTGGCCGGTCGCCGGGTGCTGGATTTCCAGCCGCTCGGCGTGCAAGGCGGCGCGGCCCATCAGCGGACGTTCGGGTTCGTCCCGCTTGGGCTCATACTTGGATTTGATCTGCGAGAGGTAGAGCGGCCGGCCCATGTAGGTCGCATCGCCGAGGACATGCAGTCCGAGCGAGCGCAGGTGGACGCGGATTTGGTGTAGCCGGTCGGTCAACGGCTGGCAGTCCAACAGGGTGAAGCCGCGGAACTGCTCCCGCACCTTGAACCGCGTGATCGCCTTCTTGCCGCCTTGCTGGTCAATCCGCATTACGCCGAGCTGCCGGGTCTGCGGGCCAATCTTGGCATCCACGGTGAACTCCGGCTCGGCGGGCATGCCGCTGGACAGGGCTACGTAGGTCTTGAGTGGTTTGTTCGAACCGAACTCGTTCGCCAGCGCGACCAAGGCCGGCTTGTCCTTGGCCAGGAGCAGCACCCCGGTGGTGTCGAAGTCCAGCCGGTGGGCATTGACAAGGTAGGAGAGATTGCGTTCCCGGGCCCAGGCCGCTCCTTGGGCGATGCCCGCGTGCAGCAGGGCCATCAGGTTGGTGCGGGCGGGTTCGTCAGCGTCGGGCGTGGTCAGCAGTCCGGCGGGCTTGGCCAAGGCCAGCAGATGCTCGTCCTCGTGCAGGACGGCTAGTTCCCAGAACTCGCGGGTGTCAGGAGCGGAGAGCTTGATGGCCGGGCCGGCGGGCATGATCACTCGCCGCGCTTCGCCTGTTGAAGGCCGCCCATCGCTCCGGAGCGCTCCACTTCCCGGCTCAACCATTCGCGGAAGGCGTAATTGGCGCGGTTGTCGCGGAGGGATTCGGCGAACTTGGGCAGCTCGGTCTTCACCTGCTCATCCGTCACCGGTTGGAAACCTTTCACGAAGAGGACGAAGCCGCCGCTGCTGGCCTGCCGGAAGTTGCTCACCTTGCCTGCGGCCAGGCTGAAGGCGAGATCCCGCACTTCCTCCGTGGACAGGCCCCGGCTCTCGACGATTTCCACGTTACGGGCGGCGCGGTTGAACGGGGGCACTTCGAGGGCGGTGTGGCCCAGTTGCTTGCAGGCATCTTTGAATGACTTGCCGGCTGCCAGCGCTGTGTTCGCCGCTTTCACAAGGTTGTTGCCTTCCTGCATCGTCAGCTCGCTGGCCTGCGAGCGGCGATAATCCTCGGTGACCTTCGCCTTCACCTGATTAAAGGGCGGATCCACGGGCTTCAGGCGGTCTTTGAAAGCGATCAGATAAGTGCCATCGAGGCCGGCGAGCATCTGGCCCAGTGCCTCCTCGGCCGAGAGGGCGAAGGCGGTCTGCGCGAAGTTGGCCGGGGCGTTGGTCAATTTGGGCCCTTCAAACTCGGTGAACGGTTCAGTCACCTTGACCGCCAGGCCCTTTTTGGCCGCCACGGTCAGGAGGCTGGCAGCCTGGTTCGGGAGGCTGAACACCTCGTTGGCAAACTCGGCGGCCGCCTTCTGGCCCAGGCGCGCGGCGGTGCGATCCCGGAATTCGTTGCGAACCTGCTCCTTGGCCTGCTCGAAAGTCTTGGCCGTGCCGTTCGTCTCGCGGAACCGAAACTGGTTGGTCTCGTAGTATTGCTTCATGACCGCCGGCAAGTTCGTGTCGGCGTTGAGCGTCTTGTCAGCCTCCGCGTTGTAGTTGGTGTAGGGGAAGTAAACGTAGTGGACCTGCACGCGCTCCGAGATGCGGTAGGTGGCCAGGTTGTTCGTGTGGTAGGTCCGCAGCGCCGCGTCGTCCAGCTTCACTTTCGTCAGATTGTTGGAGTTGGCGAGGAATACGAACTCGGTGAGCGCGGACTCGTTCTCCCGGCGATAGAAGCCATCGGCCGCCCGGTCGCTGATGAGCTTGCCCGTCAGGCCGAACATCCGGGTCAACTGCTGCCGACCCAGTTCATTGCGAAGGAAGCGCTCAAACACCGCCTCGGAAATGCCGACCGGAGCGAAGTGCTGCTTCAGCATCGAATCGTAGCGTTGCAGGTTGAACGCGCCGCTCTGCTGGTCGGTGAAGATGTTCTTGATCTCCTGCGCCACGGCCGATTCGCCCACATCAATGCCGTGCTCCTTGAGCTGGTGGTTCAGCAGCAGGCGCTGGCGGGCCTCGCCATCCAGGTTGAAGCCAAACATCCGCGCGCGCTCATCCCGGTCCGGCCACTGGCCGGTGCTGAGGAAATAGCCGAGCCGGGCGTCGGCATACGCCTGGAGCAGATCCTCTCGCTTCACGGGTTCGCCGTAGAGGGTGCCATAGTCGGCGTTGCCCGCGCCCCGGCCGAGCCGGGCATCGGGGCTGAAGAAGACAACGAACGAGATGATCACCACGACGATGATGATCGCCCAGAGCCACTGCGAGTGTTTGCGAAGCGTGCCAATCATAAACAGGCCGAAAAAATCAGGGCGGAAACCTAGCCGTGTGTTTGCAGACCGGTCAAACCTTAAAGCGGGTGCCCCGATCGATCTGCGGGCAAGCGAGGACGTTGCGGCGCTACGTAGCGCCCGCGTCTCGCAGGCCGTGTCGTCGTCCCTGCCGGCTCACCTGGCCGTTTGGTCCACCACGATCTTCAGGGAATCCGGTTCCGGGCGGGCCGCCAAGGCCACGGCGTCGGCCGTTTGCGCCAGCGGAAAGCGGTGCGTGATGAGGCCGCGCACATCCAGCCGCCGGGAAAAGACCAGCTTGGCCACCTCCGGTTGCAGCGTCACGTCGGCCGAGTAGCTGCCGAGCAGATCCTTCTCATCCACGCAGACCGCGGAGAAATCCACCGGGCACACCGCGCCGCGCTTGGTGTGGGCGAAGAGCAGCACCTGGCCGCCCCCACGGACCAGTGTCAGGGCCTGCTGCACGGCGGAATCCACCGGCACGGCAATGACCGCCGCATCGAGGCCCCGGCCCCGCGAAAGTTTCTGCACCAAGGCGGGCAAGTCCGCCGCGTCCGGGCGCACAGCCCGCGTCGCGCCGTGGCGTCGCGCGAGCTTGAGGCGCGTGTCCAGCAGGTCCGTGGCGATCACCTTGAGCCCGCGCAACGCCAGCAGTTGGGTGAAGAGCAGGCCAATCGGTCCTTGCCCCGCCACCAGCACGCAGTCGCCGGGCTGCACGGCCAGGCGGTTGACGCCCTTCAATACCGTGTTCACCGGCTCCAGCATGGCGCCTTCGAGGAAGGAGTTGCGCGCCGGGATTTTCACCACCCCGGGCAGGCAGCAGGACATCACGCGAACATATTCCGCGTAGCCGCCTCCGGCCGGCTCGAACCCGGCGGTGATGCCGGTGCGCTTGTATTGCAGGCACTGGGCAAACGCGCGATGCCGGCACGCGTGGCAGGTCAGACACGGAATGTGGTGGTGCAACGCCACGCGGTCGCCGAGGCGGAAGCCGCGCACGCGCGCGCCGAGCTTCACGATGGTCCCGGCCGTCTCATGCCCGAACACGCGGGGCGCAGGGACGGTGCCGTGCTGGATTTTTTTAATGTCGGTGGGGCACACGCCGCACACGGCCACTTTCACCAACAGCTCGTTGGCTCCGATGCGGGGCACCGGCACGGTCTCGACGCGGAGGTCGTTGACGCCGCGATAAACCACGGCCTGCATCTCGTTGGGAATTGTCTGCACGGGGAAACTCTAGGGGAGAAACCCAGTCCAACGCAAAGACGGAGGAGCCGGGCAACTCAAAGATACTTCTCCGCCCAGTCCGGCGTGCAGGGCTTGCCCGCCACGAAGTCCGTGAACCACGCTTCCGGCTCAGCGCGGAATTCCCAATCGCGGTCGCGCCAGCGGAAGCGCAGCCGCGCCGCGTGCAGGGCCTGGCAGGGCAGGATGAGCCGCGCTCGTTGCTCGACGGTGAGCTGGCGCAGCACGAAGTCGAGGTAGAGCCGCTCGTCGCCGCCGTAGAGCTTGTCGCCGACCAGTGGGTGCCCCAGATGCTGGAGATGGATTCGGATCTGATGTTTACGACCGCTGTGCGGGCGGATGCGAAGCAACGTGAAATTGCCCTCGAGGCGCGTGAAGCGCTGCTCCACGGCAAACTCGGTTTTTGAAACCGCCCCGTCCTGACGCACGCAGTCCTTGATGGCGATGATGGCCTGCTCGTCCTTGCCCAGCGGGGCCTCGCAGGTCACTGCCTCCGCCGAAAAATGGCCGTGGGCAATGCCCAGGTATTCCTTTTCCACCCGGCGCAGGGCAAAGAGCTTCTTGAGCGCGGCATCGGCCTCCGGACTCTTGGCGATCAAGATTACGCCACTGGTCTCGCGGTCGAGGCGGTTGACCAAGTGGGCCGGGGCACCTTCCCCCAGATGCAGCCGCACCCGGCTGATGAGGCTGGAGTAAACGTCGCCTTTGGTGGGATGGCAGACCAGCCCGGCGGGCTTGTTGATGGCCAGCAGGTCCGCGTCCTCATGGATGATGTCGAACAGTTTTTCCACCGGCCGAGTTTTGAAGCACCGCCCGGCACTAGCCAGCACTAATCCCGGCCGCACTTTGCACTTTGAACCCCAATTCTCCGTCGTATCATCCGCCAACGTGAAACGGACTGCGATTTTGCCCGGACTGCTGCTGGTGGCCTTTGTGCTGACCCGCTGGCCGGGGGTGATGCCGCTGAACTTCAGCCTGGCCTATGGCTTGGTGTTTTGCGCCGGAGCCTTCCCGCACCGGCTGCCGTGGTGGACCGTCTTTGGGACGATGGTGGCGACGGACCTCGGTTTGAACGTGTTCTATTACGACACGCATCTTTTCAGCGATTATCAGGCGATCAACTACCTGGCCTACGCGGGTATCTATTTGCTGGGCCGCTCCTTCGCTGCCCCGGCCTCCGTGCTCAAGCATGTCGGCGGCGGCCTGCTGGGGGCGGTGATTTTCTACCTGATCACCAACACGGCCGCCTGGCTGGCCAATCCCGCCTATGCCAAGACCTTCGCCGAATGGCTCCGTGCGCTGACCAGCGGAACCAGCGGCTGGCCGGAGACGTGGACCTTCTTCCGCAACACGCTTCTGAGCGGCGGCCTCTTCGCCGGCCTCATCAGCGCTGCGTTGCAATTCGTCGAGGCCAAGGAGCCGGAGCCGGAGGAAGAAACCGAGCCCGAAGCCGCCGCCGAGCCGGCCCCGGAGAAAGCCCAGTAAGCCCGCATGACCATCCGCCCCGCCACCCGCGCTGACTGTCCGGGCATCCTCGCGATTTACAACGACGCCGTGCTCACCACCACGGCGACTTACGATTACGAGCCGCGCACGCTGGAGCATCGGCAGGCGTGGTTCGATGACCATGAGCGCGGCGGTTACGCGATGTTTGTCGCGGAAGACGGGACCGGGCGCATCGTCGGCTGGAGCGCGTTGAACCGCTACCACGACCGCATGGGCTATCGGTTCACCACGGAGAACTCGGTTTACGTCGCGGCCGACTCACGCGGGCAAGGGCTCGGCAAACTGCTCCTAGCCCCCTTGATTGACGCCGCACGGGCAAAGGGCCTGCGGGCAATCATCGCCGCCATTGACGCGACCAACGAGGCGAGCATCCGTCTGCACGCCCGCTATGGGTTCGTCCAAGTGGGGCTCTTCAAGCAAGTTGGTTACAAGTTCGACCGCTGGCTCGACGTCGTTTACATGGAACGCCTGCTGGACTGAGCCGCAGCCATGCAGCAAGCCGCTTCGCTTTTCACCGTTTCCTAGATGACGCCACTCTTCTCCGCGCTGGGTGTCCTGCTCCTCGCGGCGCTGGCTGAATGGCTGCATGTGCGGCGCATTCGTGCGGTCGGGCGGCTGGCGTTCGGGCCGACAGGCGTGCCGCATGGCTGGACGCGCGTGGTGCCATTGCTGCGGCCGCTCTGTCTCGCGGCGTTCACGTGGGGGCTGGTGACGCTGCTGATGCTGAAGCTCGCTGCCGCCGAGGGCAAAGGGAAGGACGGCGACAGCAAGACGGCCACGCGGCTGGTCTTCGTGGCGGACCTTTCGCCGAGCATGTATCTCACAGACGCGGGGCCGGACGGGAAGCAAACGCGGCAGGCGCGGATGCGCGAGGTGGTCGAGGGCATCTTGCAGCGCGTAAGCGGGAACCTGCGCTTCGGCGTGATTGGCTTTTACACCGAGTCGCTGCCGGTGGTGATGGAGGCGCGCGACCCGGAACTGGTGCGTAATGTCTTCAACGGCCTGCCGCTCACTTACGCGATGCCTTTGGGCCAGACCGACCTCGGCCAAGCGGTCAACGCGGCGGTCAAGCTGGTGGGCGATTTTCCCGAAGGCAGCACGCGGCTCATCATCTTCACCGACGGCGATTCCGTGAACTTGGTGCCCATCACGCCGCGACCAAAGTCCGTGAAGGAAGTCTTCGTCCTCGGCTTGGGCAATCCGCACAAGGGCACGTTCATTGACGGCCATCAGTCACGTCAGGAAGGCGACACCTTGCGCACCGTGGCCTCGGCCTTGATGGGCACTTACGTGGACGTGAACGAGAAGCATCTGCCCACCTCGGCGCTGGGCGACCTGGTGGTGACAGCACCCTTGGCGCAACGCGGCCTGACCTTGGCGGAATGGGCCGTGCTGGCGATGGTCGTGGGCGCGGCGGTGCTGGCCTTGATACCGGTCGCGCTGGAATTCTTCGGCAGCGACTGGAAGGTGGGCCGGCCTGAGCGGGACGAGGAAAGCGAGCCGCGTGCGAAGGAAGGGGCGTTGAGCGCACGATGAGGAAGTTCTTCACCCTGCTCTGGCTGCTCTTCCCGGTGGCCGTGCTCTACTACCATTTCAATCAGGGCCAGACCCAGATGGCCCGCGAGAAGGCGCGCATCCACCTCGCCAGCATCCGCGAGTTGGAGCGCGCGAAGGAGCCGAACTGGGAGCTGGTCGTCGAGGAATACGATGCCGTCATGAAGGAGCTGCCCACCGGGGAACGCCCGGTGGTGCGGCATCAGATTCGCCTCGCCAAAGCCAAGGCGCGGCTGGAGATGCTGGATGTCGCCGGGGCCATCACCGACCTGACCGAGCTGCTGCAAGAGTCCGCGCAGACGCACGGCGACGACGCCAAGACGACGCGCGCCGTCCGCGAGATGCTGGGCAAGGCGCATTACTACGCGACCTATTTGCTCAAGACGAACGGCGCGGCGGAGGATGAGTGGCGGCCGTTCGCCGAGCGGACGCGGCAGATTTTCCGTTACCTTGCGGAGCATCAGGAACCCGGCGCGCTCGCCCAATACGAGCAGCGCGTTGAAGCTGAATTTGAGAAGACGCTGCAACGAAGAACCCCATGAAAAAACTCTCTGTTCACCGGGCGATTCCGGTCTGGCTGTGCCTCGGCTGCCTCGCGGTCGCGCAGGAGAAGCGTCCGGCCGCCCCTGCCGCTGTCGAAGGCATCAAGGGCGTGAAGGAAGAGGCTGCGGCGAAGATTAAGAACATCGAGCCTGGCAACGTGGCCGTCCCGAAGAACACCGCACAGGGCGTGAACAAGGTGGACGGCGTCAACACCGTTAACGGCGTGAAGGCGGACGGCCGCACCGTGGTGCTGCCGCCTCCGCCGGCGCCGAAGCCAGTCGCACCGCCGCCGCCGCCCATCGTGGGAACGGCGGTGAACGTCGCCGTCGGCACGGTGGGCACCGGCGCCGTCCGTCCGGTGACGGGCGTGACGGGCATCAACGCCGCCAAATTGCAGAACCTCGAA
>CAIPBN010000749.1 GCA_903863315.1 uncultured Verrucomicrobiota bacterium
AAGATGGACGGGTGGTCCTTCAAGTTCTCGCGGCCCTCGTGGATGACGTAGAGGTTCTGGTCACGGTCCACAGCGACGTTGTGGGTGGTCTGCCAGGTGTATTGCGCAGGGAGCTGTGCCCAGTTGTGGAGAACTTCGTAGCGGTGCGCGCCGGTGCCGATGACGAGCAGTTTGTCGGACTTCTGGGCCGTCAGCACGCGGGGCGCCGCGAAGGCGGCGGCGGTGGTGGCAACGGCGGAGACAAAACGACGGCGGGAGGTGTGAAGGTTAGAATTCATAAGGCGATTGCGACGGATAAAGCCGGGACCGGACTCCGGTGTCAAGCGGCACGGCTTGGCCAAGCGGCGCTGGACATGGCCTGACACCGCCGGCGGTGCCGTTCGGACAGCCCTGCCCGCACGAATAAGATTCCGCAGATTTTCAGGCCGCTTCTCAGCTAGCAACTTGACCGCTTCCCCGCCGAGGTCTATACGTCTCCCGCCGTTTATGAGCATCGCCCATCCCGGCTTGGCTGAGGTGGGTTCTGAGTTCGAGTCGGGATTACAACGGCAGGAGAGATGGCCGAGTGGCTGAAGGCGCTGGTTTGCTAAACCGGTATACGGTCAAAAGCCGTATCGGGGGTTCGAATCCCCCTCTCTCCGCCACTTACGCTTTTACCCAATAGCATCAAGGTTTTTTCGCTTTCCAGCCTTCTCACTCCTGTCCAAACTGTCCGCAAAAGAACGGCTTCCGGCCCATCCGAGCACTACGGTTCAAGGCAGTTTCCTAACCTCCAATTCCCGCGCGTGTGCTGCGGGGAAGCCGTCTGACACCGGCTTGGAAAGCACGCATCCGACCACAGACTTCCCCGGCATCGGCTCGGGCATGGGCGCTTTGTGCTACCCGTGTCAGATGCCCGTCCGACGTCCGGGGTCACTGACACCATGAAAGCACAAACCACAAAGGCCGGGCGGACGCCTCAAAGTCCGCGTTCCAACACTTCCCCCCCCGCGTCTCGCTTCCTCGCGAGGAAGCCGCGCCGTTGTTGGTGATGTCGAAGACTGAACGCAACCGGCTGGCCGGGGTTGCGGGCCTGCCAGCCGGTGGCGGTGGGCTGGAAGGCGTGCTGCCCGGCCTCCTACGCGGCACAGATGGTGGCCCAGTCGGACTTGACGAGGCCATCCGACACCTGGTCCGAGCTGGTGAGCTGCTGAGGCCGGCCCGGCTGGGCGGCCAGCACGCACAGGAGGAGGAGACGGAGGGAGGCAGGATGGTTTTTCATGGGAGAGTTGAGGGAAGCTGAAAGCTGAAAGATGAAAGTTGAGAGGCGGGGCACCACCCCCGCCGTCCAAGCCGTCAGGCTACAAACAGCCCGAGACCAACGGCCTTACTTCGAGTCAACGAAGCAATGACCGCATCCCGGCTGGATGAGATGGTGTGGTGAATGGATGCCACGGCCTGGTCCCCCGCAGGCTCTAGCGTCCCAAGGGAAGAGACGCGGGAGTCTTTATCAAACTACATAACGTGACTTCAAGTCAGGATTGTCGTGCATGTGTGACAATATCGTGAGCGTCCCCGACGCTCTCCGTGAACGTTTGGTCAGCAATCGAGGCCGGACGAACGCGCTTCGAACTCGCCATGAAGCGCCGGCCAGGAAAGCGATGGCCATCGGGCAGGTGGTCATCACGGCAGCGGACCAGAAGTGCGTGGTCGGCAATCAGGCCCACGCTCAGTATGGCATTGAGGTGCCGCACGCCAGCGAGCATGCTCCGGCCGCGCGGGTGACCACGTTGCAAGCAGGGCAGAGGCTCCTGCTTGCGGCCAAGGTTGCCGAGGCGAACGCCGTCCTCCACCCAGCGCTCCGGGACGGCTGCCGCAGAGTGACATCAAAGAGTTCAGGCTCACGCCAGTGAAGCAACTCACCGAATACAGACGCAGTCCATTTGAGCAAACGTGCCAGCACCATGAAACCAAACCTCAAAACACGCCGGGCGTTCGCTCTGGAATCCCTCGCCCTCAGTGCGCTCGCCCTTGCGCCTTACGCTCCCGCTTCGGCGGCGGAGAAGGGCGATGCAGCCCAGCCGTCGCCAAAACCCGACGGCAAACCCGCCGACATGACGAAGCCCGTCCAAGTCTTCATCCTACTCGGCCAGTCCAACATGGTGGGACTCGGGAAGGTCACTGGTGGCGAGGTTTCCCTGGAACACGCCGTTAAGAACAAAAAGAAATACTCCTACCTGGTGGATGAATCCGGCAACTGGGCCGAGCGCAAGGATGTGCGCTACGCCCGCGTGATGTCCGGGCGCGGCGGCGGCATGCAGCGGTTCAACAACGAGTGGATGACCGTCAAGACCTGCAAGACGATTGGGCCGGAGTTTGGCATCGCACACCCCCTCGGCAATGCCGTCGAGGCACCGGTGCTCATTTTGAAGAGCTGCATCGGCAACCGCAGCCTGAGCTGGGATCTCCTCCCGCCCGGCAGCGAGCGCTTTGAGTTTGTCACCAGGGACAAGGCGGGCGTCGAAAAGAGGCTGGTGTATGCCGGCTACAAGGACAAACCCGAGTCATGGGAAATGGACCCGGCCAAGGGCCTGAAGACCGAACCCGGCCCGTGGGTGGACAAGAGTGGCAAGCCGATTGACTGGTATGCCGGCAAGCAGTGGG
>CAIPBN010000750.1 GCA_903863315.1 uncultured Verrucomicrobiota bacterium
AACCGCACCGATGCTGAACTGTTCGTGAGTCCTAGCAGCAACCGAAATCTATCCGATGAATCAGAAGCAAGAGAGGCTGCCAGCACCTGCAACTCGCTAACCTTTCCGAACTCAAGGCCAAAGGTCTCGGACTTGAAATCATGGCCCCTGACTAAGTCACCTTGCGGAAGCGGGGTTCCATCAGGAATTAACTTCAAGGCAAGCACCGCACTCACTCGCAATGCAGGTGATGCGCTTTCGTCTCGTAGTAACTGCCACAGTTTCCAATAGAGGGGGAAGTTAACTTCGACCTTTCGTCGTGTGACGGCGGCCTCCTTGGGGGGAGGTGTGCGAATCAGTCGCCGGCCAAATTCAATTTGAGCTTCAATCCGCATTCGTTCATCCGGATGTCCCAGATGCGATGTTAGTTCTGCATCAGTGCAAGTATGCATTCCTTCCCTAAGTATCCTTTTCACTTCCGCCAGCTTCGCACTGCCCGCTTGCGCCGGGTCGCTCACGCGGTAGAGGCGGCCCTTCTCTGGCTGGCCCCAGCCTTCCACCCAGTCGCTGACGTAGAGCGCGCCGTCGGGGCCGAAGGCGGCGTGCGTGGGCAGGAGGTTCCAGAGGAACTTCTCGCGGGCGGCCAGCTCGAAGCTCGCGCCGCGTGGCTTGAGGCTGAAGCTCCAGATGCCGCCGGGGAAGTCGCAGATGAAGAAGTGGTTTGTGTAGCGGTCGGGCAGGCCGGTGCCGGGATAGAAGGCGAGGCCGGCGGGGCCTTGGGCGACCTCGCCGCTCCACGGGAGGATGTCGCCCGCGCCGCCGCGCCACAGTTCCTCGGTGACCCACGGGCCGAAGTTCTTCATGTGCTGGTAGCTGATGCGCCAGCCGTAGTCGCCGCCCTCGACGAGGTGGAGCAGGCGGGCCTTGTCGGGGCCGGCGGTGTCGTTGTCCACGGTGAAGAGATTGCCGAGCGCGTCGAAGGCCAGGCCCTGAGGATTGCGCAGGCCGATGCAGAAGACTTCGAGCTCGGAGCCGTCCGGCTGGCAGCGGAAGACCGCGCCGGTGTCGGGCGCGATGCGGCGGAGGTATTCCGCGCTGAAGCCGGGGTGCTTCATGCCGGGCCGCAGCTCGAAGCCGCGGTCGCCGAGGCTGAAGTAGAGGCGGCCGTCGGGCCCGAAGACGAGGCCGTGGAGGTCGTGGCCGGAGACGGAGATGTGGACGCCGAGGCCGGAGGCCAAACGATGAAGTGTGAAGGATGAAGGATGAACCGCCGAGCCGACGGGCGTGGTTGCCAGACGTCCGCCGTTCATACTTCCTCCTTCATACTTCACCACTCGCCACAGGTCGGGGAGGCAGGTGAACCACACTTCACCCTTCCGCGCGAGAATCCCCGCTGCCGGTCCGGCGGTCGGGGCGTTGAAGCCATCGGCGATGACGGTGGACTTGTCGGGGCGGCCATCGCCATCGGTGTCCTCGACGAGGCGGACGAGTTCCGAGGCGTTGGTGAGCGTGGCGAAGTTCGTGCCGGGGAAATGCCGGCTCAGCAGCGCCTCGCGGTCGGCGACGGTGCGGCAGCTCAGGTCATCGAGCAGCCACGGCACGCGTTGCGTGATGTCGAAGACAGCGGACTTCCAGCGGTGCGTCTCGGCGATGAAGAACCGCCCGCGCTCATCCACGCTGAAGGCCACGGGGTTCTGCAGCAGCGGCTCGGCGGCGACGAGTTCGACCTTCAGGCCGGGGGCGACTTGGAGCTGCTTCAACTTCGCCTCGGCGGCGGCGTTGGTGCTGGGCTGGGCGGGGCTGGGAAGCGTGAGGAAGAGCGTTAGCAGCGTAGCCGCGAGGCGAGTTCTTGAAAAACGTATTGCGTAATACGTAAGCGGTCGAAGCGCGGGCGGCATGAGCGCACGGTAGCAAGTCCACTCGGGTTGGAAATGATTTCGTGCGAGGTGCGCACTCGCAGCGGGGACGGGAGCCGGACGCGGACTTCAATCGTCCGCAGGGCGAATCCAGGACCTACTCCCGGACGCAGTCGATGAGGTCGTTGAAGCCGCTAGCGCTGCGGTAGTAGATCTTGATGAGCGGTCTTCCCTGTGCGTCCTTGCCGGCGAAGTAGCTGGAGCGGATCGACCAGCCTTTGGGGAGACCGGCGACTCCGGCGGACCAGGTGATTTGGCCGGCGGCGTCAACGGTGAACGCGTGAAAGTCGCCGTCTTTTCCGATGCCGCGATAGGTTTTGCCGCGAATCTCCAGCGGGCCAAGGCCCATGTAGGTCTGGCCGATCTTCTGACAGGTGTAAACTCCGTTGGGCGGTGCCCCCAGCCCGGGAGGTTTCAAGGCTGGGTCGCTTTCCGCCTTGGTGTCCCCCGTTGGCACCGGCGCAGGCTTGGGCGGAGGGGCTGCGGGCGGAGTGGGAGTGGTGACGGTGGGTTTCGGGGCAATCGTCGGTGCCGGTGCCGACGCGGGCACCGGCACCTGACTCGCACGAACCCAGTGCTTGTCCGGGCGAATGGGCAGGCTCCGTTCCTCCCCGTTGTCGAGCCGGATGAAATACTCGCCCTTCTCAATCTTGGAGATGATGCCCAGTCGCCAGAGCGCGC
>CAIPBN010000751.1 GCA_903863315.1 uncultured Verrucomicrobiota bacterium
CGAAACCGACCACTGGCTCCAGTTTTAGCAGGTTGAGGAGCGTCCGCATACCACCTCGCATCACGTCATGCCCACGCCCTCTGAATTATCCGCCGTCCAAGCTGGCTGGCACTTCGACCATTCCTACGCTCAGTTGCCGCCCTCGTTCCATTCCCGGGTGCATCCCACGCCCGTCGCTGAACCCCGCCTCGTGCTCCTCAACCGGCCGCTGGCACAATCACTCGGGCTCGACCCTGCGGCGCTCTGTGGTCCCGATGCGGCCGCCTGTTTCACGGGCAACCAAATGTTCGCCGGAGCCGCGCCTATCGCCCAAGCCTACGCCGGACACCAGTTCGGCAACCTTGCGCGGCTGGGCGACGGACGCGCCATCCTGCTCGGCGAACACCTTACGCCCGCAGGCCAGCGCCTGGACATCCAGTTGAAGGGCCCCGGCCGCACCCCATATTCGCGAGGGGGCGATGGCCGGGCCGCGCTCGGCCCCATGCTGCGCGAATACCTCGTCAGCGAGGCCATGCACGCGCTCGGCATTCCGACCACCCGCAGCCTCGCCGTGGCCGGCACCGGCGAACCGGTTTTCCGCGAGCAGCCGCTCCCGGGTGCGGTCCTCACCCGCGTCGCCGCCAGCCACATCCGGGTTGGCACCTTCGAATACTTCGCCGCCCTGGGAGACGCCGAGGCGCTGCGCGTTCTAGCCGACTACACGCTCCGACGCCACTACCCGGACCGGGCGGAGTCGGAGAATCCGGTGCTCGGACTGCTGGAAGGAGTGATGGAACGGCAGGCTTCGCTCATCGCCCACTGGATGCGCGTTGGCTTCGTGCACGGGGTGATGAACACCGACAACATGGCGCTCTCCGGCGAGACCATCGACTACGGCCCCTGCGCCTTCCTTGACGCCTACAACCCGGCGACGGTCTTCAGCTCCATCGATCACCACGGTCGCTACGCGTTCGGGCAGCAACCCCGGATTGCCGCGTGGAATCTGGCCCGTTTCGCCGAGGCCTTGCTGCCCATCCTGCACCCGGAACCGGAGGCAGCCCTGGCCCTCGCCAACGAGGCCCTCGAATCCTTTGCCACGCGCTTTCAGCACCATTGGATCGCCGCCCTGCGCGCCAAACTCGGCATCTTCACCGAGGAACCGGAAGATGCCGACCTTGCCGAAGCCCTGCTCCGCTGGATGCACCAGACCCGCGCCGATTACACTCACACGTTCCGGAACCTCCGGGCGGACCAGACCCCGGCCGCTTTGGCTGACGCCGTGTTCAGCGCCTGGCACCGGCGCTGGACCGAACGCCTCGCCCGGCAACCGCAGCCGTGGGCGGAAGTGGCCCGGCTCATGCACGCCCACAACCCGGCCGTGATTCCCCGGAATCACGAAGTGGAAGCCGCGCTCGCCGCCGCCACCACGGCGAACAACATCGCACCGCTGGAACACCTGCTTGCCGCCCTGGCCCGACCCTACGACGAAGCGGGTCAGCCTGAAGGGCTCCTGAATCCCCCACCTCCGGGAACTCCAGTTTGTCGCACCTTCTGCGGCACTTGAGCTCGGAGTGATTCGCTCAACCAGCCGGAGCGGCGAGCCGGAAGGCTCGCTATCCGCGCCACGTCGTTTTAACCAGCGGCCATGACCCAAACCCAGTTGCAGAACTTGATACACACGACTACGGGCACAGCCACCGCTCACCGGCGTTTGGCGGGGTGCTCAGTTGCCCGGTCCGGCCGGATGGAGTTCCTCGTGGAGGGCGTTGAGCAGCGCCTCGACGCTGAACGGCTTGTTGAGGTGATGCCGAATCCCTTTGGATCGGAGCTCGGTGTGGCGCTCGGGCTGGCCAGGCTGATTGGACAGACCGCTCACGGTGATGATGCGGACTTGTGAATTAAGCCGTTGCAACGAGCGGATGAGCGCCACGCCGTCCATCAGCGGCATCATGATGTCCGTCACCACCACGGCAATCTGCTGGGCATGCTGCGCGTATACCGCCACCGCTGCCGCGCCGTCCTCCGCCACCAAAACCCGGTAGCCGTGGCCTTCGAGCATGCTCCTGGTGACGGCGAGCACGGCGGGTTCGTCATCCACCACGAGGATGGTTTCTCCGTGCCCGGAGCGCAGCGGCTCCGTCCGCGCCGGCCCCGCCACCGTGGCGCTGGACTTGTCGGCTGGCAAATACACCTCAAACGTCGTGCCCTTGCCGGGCACGGACTGGACTTCGAGGAAGCCGCCGTGGCTGCGGATGATCCCGAGCACTGTTGGCAACCCCAGGCCGGTGCCCTGCCCGTGCGGCTTGGTCGTGAAGAACGGCTCGAAGATGCGATCCAGCACCTCCGGCGGCATGCCCGTGCCGGTATCGGTCACCTTGAGCAGCACGTAGTCGCCCGGTTTCGCGCCCGGATGCTTCAGGACTGCGGCCTCGTCGAGGTGCAGATTGTGGGCGGAGTAGTGAATCTGGCCGCCGTCGGGCAGCGCATCCCGCGCGTTGACGCTCAGGTTCAGCAACACTTGATGGAGCTGGGAGGCATCGGCCTTGAGCGGCCAGAGGTCAGCGGCCAGGTCGCTGTGCAAGGTGATGTTCCGCGGAAAGGTCTCCTCGGCCATGTGCCGGATGTCCTTGATGATGTGGCGCAATTGCACGATGGCCCGCTCGCCGTCGGTGCCGCGGGCGAAGGTGAGCACCTGCTTCACGATGCCCGCCCCGCGCTGCGTGCTGGTGAGCATGGAATCGATCACCGGACGGATCTTGTCCGGCAAAGGCACCTGCTGGAGCAGCTCCAGCCCCATGCTGATCGGCGCGAGCACGTTATTCAGGTCATGCGCAATGCCGCCGGCGAGCATGCCCACGCTCTCCATGCGCTGGGCGCGGAGGAATTGCTTTTCCATGGCCTTCTTCTCCGTGATGTCCTGCTTGATCGCGATGTAGTGCGTAATCACCCCCGCTGCGTCCTTCACCGGCGTGATCGTCGCGTCTTCTTCCAAGGGGCTGCCGTCTTTGCGCTGGTTGTGGATTTCGCCATGCCATACCTGGCCGGACGAGATCGTCCGCCACATCTCCTGATAGAACTCCGGCGGATGCTGGCCGGACTTGAGCACGCGCGGGCTGTGGCCCACAGCCTCTTGACTCGTGTAGCCGGTGATCCGGGTGAAGGCGTCGTTCACCCACTCGATCGTGCCTTTCGTATCCGTAATAATGATCACATTGGCGGCCGCATCCAAGGCGGCGCTTTGGAGGTTCAATCGCGCCTCGGCGGCCTTGCGCCCCGCAATGTTGCGGATAATTCCGCTGTAGAACGTGTCAGCGCCGATTTGCCACCCGGAGATGGCGAGTTCGATGGGAAACTCCCGACCGTCTTTATGCAGTCCCGCCACCTCCACGGCACCGGTTAGCCGCCGTTCGCCGCCGGACCCCACGCGTTGGATGCCGGCACGGTGCGCTTCGCGAAAACGCTCCGGCATGAGCCGCGCCATGGGCTGCCCTTTGATCTCGGCTTCGGCATAGCCAAACATCTCTGCGGCCGCCTGGTTCCAGCCGATGATGTTGCCCGCGCCGTCGGCGGTGACGATGGCGTCAAAGGCCGACTGCACCAGCGCTTGGACTTTCTGCTCACTTTGCTGCAACGCCTTGAGCGATTCGGACAACTGGCGATTCAGGTCCTCCGCCCGCCGGCGCGCTTCAATCGAATCTTCGGCCAGGTTCAGACTCCCCAGCTGGGCTCGGGCGGCAGCTTCCTTTTCCAGCCGAAGCTCTTCGGCCTGCACGCGCAGCCTGCGCGTTATATCGATGAGGCGGACATACCCGTTCACCCGCGCGAGCAATTCCCGGTTGGCGATGGAGCGGAGGATGTAGCCGTCCGCGCCCGCTTCAAATCCATCCACCCGGTCAGTCGCTTCCGTGTAGGTGCCCGAAGCCAGCACCACGAAACAAGCGGCCAAGGCTGGGTCTGCCTTGATCCGGCGGCAGGCTTCCAGTCCATCCAAGCGCGGCATGTCCCGATCCAGCAGCAGCAAATCCGGTGGATTGGTTTGCATCGCCTGCAAGGCCGCTATGCCGTCGGCTGCCGATGCCACCACGTAGCCCGCCTTGGCCAGCAGGCGCGTCGTGCCCATCACCACCTCGGCATCGTCATCCACGACGAGGATTTTGAATTCGGCTGGGTTGATGGAGTTCATAGGGCGTTGCGGGGGGGGGGAGGCGGCGCTTGGTGTTCAGCGGCGAGCTGGCTGGCACGAGTCAGAAGGGCTGTCACCGCCTTGAGCCAGGCCATGGGAAAACGGGCCGGATCGGAAAGCCACGGACGCAGGCTCTCGACGGCGCGTTCGCAGCCGCCCCCCGGTCATCGACGACGGCCGCCGCGAGCAGCGCGCCGGTGTGCGGGAAACGCGCGCTCCAATCCGGCCCGACCGCTGCACGAGGCCAGGGTAGAGCTCGCGCAAATCCGGCGTCGCGGCCAGCCAAGCTTCAAACTCGGCTTGGCACTGGGCGCGGTCATTGGTCAGGAGCCCCGCCACGTAACAACGGCAGGATTCCTCGCGGTTCAACGGTGGGGCAAGTGACGCTGGCATATTGGGGCTAAGACTGCGGCTGGGCCGGAGCGGCGACCACCGGGATGACATACCGGGGCGGCTCCCCCAGCTTCTGGCACAGGTCGTTGATCTGGCCCTTGAGCTCGACCATGCGCACCTCGCGGTCCACCGCCACCCGGTTGAAGCGCACCAGCAGGTCGTTGCGGGCCTGCAGTTCCGTGGCTGTTTTCACCAGCGCTTGCTCCGCCCGCTTGCGCTCGGTGATGTCCTGCACCGTGCCGAGGATGTGAGGGGGGTGGTTCTCGGTGTCAGTAATCCGGTCGCCCCTACCACTCAGAAACCGGACCGTGCCGTCCGGCCAGACGCAGCGGAACTCAAGTTCAGCAGGCCTTTCTCCCGCGCCGCAGGCGCGCACCCATTCCTCCATCCTTGGCCGGTCTTCAGGATGAATCAAATTGACCAGCGCATCGATGGTCGGGCTGAACGTTTCCGGCGAGACGCCGTAGAGGTGATACGTCTCGTCCGTCCATTGGATCGGGCCGGTGAAATTCCAGGACCAACAACCAATTTGGGCAACGCGTTGGGACTCCGACAGCAAACGGTCTTTCTCCTGCAATGCCACCTCCGCCCGCCGGCGGTCGCTGATGTCGCGAATGTTGCACTGGATCACCTTCTGGCCAGCCACGTCATAGACATTGCTGACGAACTCCACCTCGATCTGCCGTCCCTCACTGGTCTCCAGCGGCAAATGATCGTAGCGGACGTATTCCTGCTGCTGCAGCTCGGCAAACTTCTCCTGGTTGGCGACCAGATTCCGCAAGAAGCCAACTTCCCAGAGCTTCTTCCGGAGGAATTCCTCCTTGGAGAAGCCCAGCAGGTTGATCAGGAAGGGGTTCGCATCCTCGATCATCCCGGTCTCGGCATTGAGAATAAAGATGCCGTCCTGCGCCGCCTCGAAGAGCCGGCGGTAGCGGCGCTCGGAGGCGGCCAGCAGGGCGTCCGCCAGCTTGCGTGCGGTGATGTCCGCGTGCGTGCCGATCATCCGCCGGGGCTGTCCGGCGGCATCGCGTTCGATCAGCCGGCCGACCGAGAGCAGCCACTTATACTCGCCCGTCCGCGTCCGCTGACGGAATTCCACCCGGTATTCGGCGCGCTTGCCCGCGAGGTAGTCGGCCAAGATTTGGCCAGTCAGTTCGCGGTCTTCCGGATGCAACCGGTCGCGCCAAGCTGCTGCGGTTTCGTGGAAATCAGCCGGATCGTAGCCCAGTATCAGCGCGTATTCCGGATTCACCAACACCTCGCCGGTCTGCACATTAAAGTCGTAGATGCCCAAATTCCCGGCGTGTAGCGCCAGCGCCAGACGTTCCGCCGTCTCCGCCAGACCGCGCTCGGCGGCCTGCCGCCCCTCGCGCATCCGGATTAGCCCCAAGCCCAGCGCCAGATCGCCCGCCAGCTGGGCCAGCAGCTTGGACTCCTCCTCATCGAAGCGGTTCACCTCGGCCGAATACATGTTCAAGGTGCCGAGCACGACATTCTCGTGAACCAGCGGGAAAACGCCCGTGGACCGGTAGCCGCGCTGGAGGGCAGCGTCCCGCCAGGGGGCAAAGTGCGGGGCATTCGCTATGTCGCGGCAGGTCTGCGGCAGCCGGGTGCGGATTGCCACGCCCGTGGGGCCCTGGCCGCGCTCGCTATCCGCCCAAGTGATGTGGGCCGCGCTCACGTAACCCTCCTCAACCCCGGCCCAGGCCACCGGACGAACGGTTTTCTCCGCATCCTGCTCGGCATAACCGACCCAGACCATGCGATAGCCACCCTCGCCCACGATCAGGCGGCACACCTGCTCCAGCAGTTCCTGCTCCGAATCCAGCCGCTTAATGATTTGATTGCAATCCACCAGCATGCGCAGCGCCCGGTTCGCCGCCGCCAGGTCTTGCTGCGTTCTGAAGTGCTCGGTGAGGTCCATCACATAGCAGCGGAAGCTCGGCACCCCGGCCGTCGCCGAAAGCGTGATGCCAAAATTGCGCTCCGCCCGTTTCAACTCGTAGGCCTGCCGCACCCCCTGCCCCGCCACCACCTGGGTCACGAGCTGGGCGAAGTTGGCCGGCAGAAAATCCGCCGGGACCATCTGGCATTCCGCGCAGACCGTGCGCGTCGCCTCATTGGACAGCGTCACTTTCCCCTCCGCGTCGAACTCCAGCACCGGATTCGGATTAAGCATGGGAAACGCCGCGTAACGCCCGATGCGCTGCAGCATCTCCGTGCGCTCCGTGATGTCCTGCACGAACCCAAAGAGCTGGGTCACCTCGGCCGTCTGCGGGTCCGCGTGAAACTGGGCATGCAATTCCAGCGTGCGCGACCGGCCGTCGGCATTCAGCAGGGAGAATCTCGCCTCCACCGCGCCGGCTTTGGCCCGCGCGGTGGCCACCGCCGCGAGCAAGTCCTGCCGCTCCTCCTCCCGCAGGCGCGCGAGCAAGTCCTCCTTGGCGATGAGGTTCCGCTCCGAGCCGAGCCCGAGGTGGCTGCAGAAAGTCTGGTCCGGGTGGATCTCATCGGTCCGCAAGTTCCACTCGAAGCTCCCCAGCCGCCCAGCTGCGAGGGCTTGCTTCATGCGGTCTTTGATCCGGTGCTTTTCCTGCACCAGCCGGTGCTCGGCAGTGATGTCCCGGCAATGCAGCAGCACTGCGCTGACATCCGCGTGATCCAGCAGGTTCCGCGCGAGGATTTCCACGAGGCGCGCACCGCCGGACGCCGACTTCAGGTGCAATGGAAAGCGGTGGAGCTCCCGGGCGCTGCCCGACACCAGCGCCAGCATCCGCACTGCCAGCGCACGATCCGCCTCGGTTACCAAGTTGAGGAGCAACTGGCCCTGCACCTCCACCGGCGTCCGGCCCAGCAGCGTCCGCACCGCTTCCGAGGCGTAAACGACCTGCCCGGCCGCATCCAGTGTCAACAGCAGTTCCGAGGCTTCATCCACCAGATGCCGGAACCGCGCGTCCGACTTGCGCTGAGCCGCCTCCAATTCGGCTTGGATACGACTCGCGCGAATGAGGAGCCAGAAAACGAAGACCGCTAGCAGGGTGTTGATCACCATCTGGCTCCCCAACTGGAGCCACAGCGCAGGCGAGAACGTTTCCAGCTCCGGATGCTGCAGAATCCCGAACCCAATGGTCGCCGAGGCGGACACCAACACACAAAGGGCACTGTATCTCAGGGCCCGCTTCACCACGACTGGAGGCAGATTGAACATCTCGGAAAGCCGAGCGGCGCTTCCGATGAAGCGCATCGCTGGCGTCCCATGATCGTAGTGCCCGCTCCCAAAACGAGCAACCACCCAGTCTTGCCCACCTCGCCCTCCTTCTTGTCCTGGGTCAGCGGGGTGGCTGGCCCAGGGAAGCGGGTTTTAGTGATGCCATCGCCGCGCATGAGCCTAAAACATTTGACGCCTCCCCGGCTACGCAGGAGGCTCCTGCACCAGCCTAACCATCGCCATATTCGCATGAACTCCACCTCCGAATCCAAGCCCGGCAGCGCCGGCACAGCGGCCCAGCTGCGAGTGCTGCTCGTGGATGACGTGACCATGAACCGCCGCGTGGCGGAGCTGATCTTGAAGCACCTGGGCTGCACGGCGGTGTCCGCCGAGGACGTGCATGACGCGCTCAGGCAGATCCGCGCGGTGGAATTCGACTTCGTGTTCACGGATGTGGAAATGCCGGACATCAACGGGATCGAGGCGATCGCGCTGTTCCACGAGGCGGATCGGGGCGGCCATCCGGGGCGGGCGCGGCCGCTCAAGATCGTTGCGATCTCTGCGGGCCGCATCGGGATGACGCACAAAGACTATCTGGCGGCGGGCTTCGATGAACATCTGGCCAAGCCGCTCGAGGTGGAGCAGATGCGAGCGGTGCTGCACAAGTGGGATGCCCCGGCAGCCAGCCCGCCCGTCGCACCGCCCGCCGCAGCCCCGGTTCCGGTGGCCAAGACGGCTTCCAGCCGGATCACCACGCCGCTCCAAATCACCGAGCAACAGTTGGCGCAGTTGGATCTCCATTCCTTCCTCAACATCCTCAACATCCTGATGGGCGATCTACAGTTGCTGACGATCGACCTGAAAAACCCAGCCGCGCTGGCTGAGACGACGCACCTTGGGAAAGAACTCCTCGAACTGGTGCGCGCGGGCCGGCTCAACGAAGAAGCCTCGGCCAAGGCCGCCAGCCTGCACGCAGCCTTTCTCAAAGAGTGGTCCGACGTGCTGCGCCTCACCCCGGAAGCCGCCAATGCGAAGCCTGACCGCGAAACCGCGGCGAACTTGGATTCCATCCTCAAGGTCATGACCGTCCGGCTGAAGGAGTATCAGGAGCGCGTGCGCACGGGGGTGCTCTGGAAGCCGCACAGCATCCAACTGCTCACGGATAACTTCGTGAACTTCTTTGCCGCCTTGGAGAAGAACAGCAAGGGCCGCTATCACATCATCTTCAACATTGCCTCGCAGGATCCGGCTGATTACCTGGTGAACTTCCGGATCGAGAGCGTGGACGGAGACATGATCAACATGCCGCCGGTGTTGCAGGATGTGTTCCGCGACCTGATCGCCAACGCCCGCAAATACACCCCGCCCGGCGGCTGCATCACCGCCGGACTGCATGACAACGGCAAGGAGTTGCGCATGGCCGTGGAAGACACCGGCTGCGGCATCCCGCCCGAAGAGGTGGAACGCGTGGTGGAGTTCGGCTACCGCGCCACCAACGTGCGGGAAAAGGTGACGAAGGGCGGCGGCTTCGGTCTGACCAAGGCCTATTACCTCACCACCAAACTAGGAGGAACCATGTGGATTTCGTCCACCTTGGGCAAAGGCACCCGAGTAACGGTGCACATCCCTCGCCCGGCGCGGTAGTTGGATCCGCTTACCGTCCAAAGGCTCGACTAGCTGATCGAGACAACTGCCAGATTGGAACGTGAAGCTCGCCGCGTGGCGAAGACTTCAGCAGCGCGTTGCGCTGCGCGGGGCTTCCACCGGTAGCAGCCGGCAGAAGCCTCATGGAGTTATTCCAGTTCCTTTCTCATGGTGCGGGGAGGGGCAGCTTGGAGCGCGGGTTGCGTTCTGCCTTAGTTGCGTTTGACGGTGACGGACTGGCCGGCGGCGAGGGTGAGGTAGGTGATGCGCTGGCCGGCGTAGGTCTCGGCGCTGATGACCGGGGC
>CAIPBN010000752.1 GCA_903863315.1 uncultured Verrucomicrobiota bacterium
CTCACCAACGTCAACAGCGTTGCATGGGCAGTGACCGGCACCGGCCTGCGGCCGGCCAACGGCACCGACTTCGCCGGCAGCGTGCTGCCCACGGGCATGGTCAGCTTCGCGCCCAATGAAACCAACAAGATCATCACCGTGAGCGTCAGCGGTGACACGCTGGCGGAGGGGGATGAAACGTTCACGGTCACTCTCTCGAACCCGTCGAATGGAGCCCTGCTCGGCGGACCAACCGCAACCGGCACCATCCTGGCTGACGATGCAGAACTGCGCCTTGAAGCGGTGAATCCCGATCGCTTGGAGGGGGCCGGTCAGTGGCAGTATCAGGTCCGGCGCTCCGGTGCGACGAATGGGACCACTACGGTGAACTGGGCGGTGACCGGCAGCGGCGGGGCGGCAGCGGACGGCACGGACTTCGGCGGAGTGCTGCCTTCGGGCACGGTGACGTTCAACCCCGGCGACACAGTGGTTCCGGTCAATTTCAACGTGGTCGGGGACACCACGGTCAAGCCAGACGAGACGTTTGTTGTCACACTTGCGGGAGCCTCGGCGGGCGCACGCGTCGTCATCGCGACCGCAGGCGGGGTGATTCGGAACGACGACACGGCGGTGTCTCTTGCCGTCCTGGACGCAGACAAGGTCGAAGGCAATGCCGGGGCGAAAACGTTCACCTTCCAGCTCACCCGGACGGGGTCGCTCACGGCGGCAACGACCGTGAACTTCGCGGTGGCTGGCAGCGGACCCAACCCGGCCGCTGCCGCCGACTTCGTCGGGGCTGCGCTGCCTGCCAACACCATCACGCTCAATCCCGGCGTCTCGACGATGGCACTCACCATCAATGTGGCTGGAGACACCACGGCCGAGGCGGACGAGGGCTTCACCGTCACGATCTCCAACCCCACCGGGGGTGCCACGATCAGCAACGCCACGGCAACGGGCAACATCCGCAACGATGACACGGGCGCGGGGACTTTGATTGTAAGCAGTTTTGCCAACCAAGGCACCGGCTTCCACGACCCCGTCGCCGAACCGGACACCCAGGCCCAGTCCTTCACGAATGGGCCGCAGGATTTTGTCCTCGGCTCGGTGGCCCTCCGGCTGGCCTTGCCGGACAACTCCGTGCCCAACGTCACGGCGGACATCCTGCTGCTGGCGGACAACGGCCCAGTGCGAACCGACATGTTCTCCAATATCACGCGGCCCACCCCCGGCACGGTGCTCGCGACCATCGGCACCGTGCAAATCAACCGCGTCTTCCCCCAAGCCGCGCTGACGGCGCAGGATCTGCTGGATCTGACAGTCACCGTGCCGGCCAGCAGCCACGTGACCCTGACGGCGAACACGACTTATTGGATCGGGGTGCGTCCGACGGCCCCCAGTGGCGGCTCCGTGGCCATGTTGTCGTGGTTGGACTTTAACAACCCGGTCCAAGGCGTCGGCACGATGGGGTCGCTCGGGGCCAACTTGTTCAACACAGGCATGGGCGGACGGTTTGTTCTCGGCGGCAGCTTCCTCGCCGTCACAGCGGCGGCTCCCGCCGGAGCGCCCACACTGGCCATCG
This sequence comes from uncultured Verrucomicrobiota bacterium, assembly GCA_903863315.1. GTDB lineage: Bacteria > Verrucomicrobiota > Verrucomicrobiia > Limisphaerales > SXTU01 > SXTU01. The sequence goes on from CAIPBN010000752.1 coordinate 1,562, forward strand.
CGGCGAACAACGCGGACCAGTTGGAAGGCCAGGCCGGGACGACCCCGTTTACCTTCACCATCACACGCGGCGGGACCACTACCGGCTCCACCACCGTCAATTGGGCCGTTTCCGCCGGATCCATCAGCCCGGCGGGGGCGGATGACTTTCAAGGCTCGGCGTTCCCCAGCGGATCAGTAACCTTCGCGGCAGGTGAAACGAGCAAGGACATCTCCATCCAGATTACGGGAGATGCCACTGTCGAAGCCGATGAGGATTTTGTCGTCACCCTGTCTAGCCCCACCGGGGGAGCCCAGATCCTCGCCGCCATGGCAACCGGGGTGATCCGCAGCGACGAGACCACCTTCGCCATTTCGGCTCCGGATGCGGACCAGCCCGAGGGCAGCGGTGGCTCAACACCATTCCGCTTTACGATCACGCGGAATGGGCGGGTTGACTCTGCGCAGTCGGTTAACTGGGCGGTGACCGGTAGCGGCTCCTCCCCCGCAAATGCGGCGGATTTCGTGGGCAACGTGCTCACCAATGGTGCCGCGCAATTCGCCGCCGGCGAACGAACGAAGGACATTGTCGTCCTGGTGAACGCGGACACGGACAACGAACGCGATGAAGCCTTCACACTCACACTCACCGCCGCGACTGGCGGAGCGGTAATTCAGGAAGCAACTGCGACCGGCTTCATTCGCAACGACGACCCTCTCGCCATCGTGGCCGGGGGCGGCTTTTTACAAATTGCCTGGGGTGTTGGCGCCTTGAGCAACTATGTGCTGGAGTCTTCGGACAGTCTGACGTCGCCCAACTGGATCGTCGTCGCCCAAGCCCCGGATGTGGGTGATGGGCAGGCCTCTACCATCCTGCCCCTCCAAGGCAGTGGCCGCTTCTTCCGTCTGCGAAAATTGCCGTGATGGCGGTGTCGTGGGCAGTGCTGGAGCGTTTCTGTGGATCATGCTGCTTATCAGGCCAGCAATCAGATCAGCGAAGTGAGAGTCCGCGCCCGATTGCGCCGGCGAAGCCGGGGAGATGATCGGACGACCAGAGTAGCCTAGGGATTTTGGCTGGCATCTGGTGAACAGCGTCACCTGGACGAGGTGCTCCAAATGCAAGGACAGGCGGGACGCGCTGTCCTCCTTCGCCAGCGCCAAGCGCTGCGGCTGGCACCGACACAGCCGAGCTCCTTTCGGATCAGGAAACCAAAAATGGTGATGCCGCGTTGTGTTTTCGGGGAAATTGCGCCATGCTGTCGGCACTATGAACCACTCCGTGATTGCCTTTGCCGGGATGATGAGCCTCGCAGCTCTGCTGCTGATGGTGTTGACGGCGCGCGAACTCGACTTTCACCTCATCCCGGAGACCCAGACGGGCGATAGCAGCTTGAGTCCACGCTCCGTGGACAAACTCACCATCACGGCGTTTGCGAGCGCCCTGCTGATTTGCCTGCTCTAGGCTAGCCCATCAAACGCTCGGTATTGCCGCTTGGTCGGTGCGTCACGTATCCATTGCCGCGCTTCGCGGACATCTCTCCGTAGGCTGATCTCCCTCGCCTATTTCACCGCAATCTCCGCAGGTTGCCGGGCGTCTGCCTCCCTGTCATCTTGCACGTGCGCATGAAACTCTTCGTCATCGCTGGTCTGGTGTTGCTCGTGGTCGCTCCGGCGGCTTCGGGGGCGTTCTTCGGTTCGCCGTCGGCCAAGGACCCGGCCAAGCTGTCGTATCAGAAGGACGTGCTGCCGCTGATGAAGAAGTATTGCTTCGACTGCCATGCGGACGGGGCGAAGAAGGGCGGCGTGGCGTTCGACACGCACCGGTCGCACGCGGACCTGCTCGGGGACCGCAAGCTCTGGGAGCAGTCCCTCATCAACATCCGCAGCCGCGCGATGCCGCCGGAGGACAAGAAGAAGCAGCCCACGCTGGCCGAGCGCGAGCTGCTCCAGTCGTGGATTGATTACGAGGTGTTCAAGTGCGACTGCAAGAATCCCGATCCCGGTCGCGTGACGCTCCGCCGGCTCAACCGAGCGGAATACAACAACACGATCCGCGATCTCGTCGGGGTGAACTTCCGCCCCGCCGATGACTTCCCGGCGGACGACGCGGGCTATGGCTTCGACAACATTGGCGACGTGCTCTCGATGCCGCCGGTGCTGCTGGAGAAGTATCTCACGGCGGCGGATAAGATACTCGCGCAGGCCATCGTCACGGACCCAACCGCCAAGCCCACCGCGCAACGCATCGCGGCACGGCAGATGCAGGGCGGCAACACGACCACCAATCCGGACGCGGCCCGGCGGGTGTCCGGCACCACGCCGTTGAAAGCGAAGTTCTCGGTGGCGCGCGCGGGCGAGCATCGGCTGCGGCTCTCGACGCAGACGCGGCACGTCGCCCCGGAACAGACGAAGATGGAAATCCGCGTGGACGGCAAAGTGGTGAAGACGATTGACGTGCGCGGCGACCCGGACTTGTCGCACGTCGCGGAGTTGCCGGTTCAACTGAGCGCGGGCACACACGACTTGAGCATGGCGCTGGTGAATCCCTACTCGACACCGAAGGACAGCAAAGGGCGCTCGCAGACGCGGGCCTTCGCGGTCGAATGGGTCGAGGTCGTGGAGCCGGCGCCCAACGCGGTGCTTCGCCTGCTGCCGGATCTGCTGCTGGTGGGCTACAACGCGAAGAAGCAAGGCGACGGCTGGGTGGCGCTGAACAGTGTGGAAGAGGACGACGTGGCGTTCGACTTCAGCACCGCGCGCGAGGGTGATTACTTCCTGCGCACGCTGGCGTGGGCAAAGCCCACCGGCTCGAACGCGGTGGTGCTCACGTTCATGCGCGACGCCCAGATCCTCCAGCAGGTGAAGGTGGAGGCGGATGAATCCGCCCCGCAGCATTACGAGGCGAAGTTCCGGCTGCCCGCGGGGAAGCATCACTTGCGCGTGGTGGTGCTGCGGGACAAGACCGGCTTGTCTCCCGAGGACGCCGCGAAGTCGCTGACCGGCAAGCCGCAGAAGGGCACGGTGAACGTGCATCACCTCGAACTCGAAGGCCCGCCCGAGGCCGCCGCCGAGATGGTGCCGGAGACACACCGGCGCATTTTCCTCAAGCGCGCGACAAAAGACACCGAGCCGCAGGTCGCGCGCGAGGTCATCGGGACCTTTGCCAAGCGCGCGTATCGCCGGCCGGTGACCCCGGCGGAGGTTGAGCGCTTGATGAAGCTCTACGAGTTGGGCAAGAAAAACGGTGAGACCTTCGAGGGCAGTGTGCAGCAGGCGCTCAAGGCCGTGCTCGTCTCCCCGCACTTTCTGTTCCGGGGCGAGCTTCAGCCGGAGCCGGACAATCCGAAGGCCGTGCATCTCGTGAACGAATTCGCGCTGGCCTCGCGCCTGAGTTACTTCCTGTGGAGCTCGATGCCGGACGCGGAGCTGTTCGCGCTGGCCGAGCGCGGGCAGTTGCGGAAGAACCTCGAGGCGCAGGTGCGGCGGATGTTGAAAGACCCGAAGAGCCGCGCGTTGGTCGAGAACTTCGCCGGGCAGTGGCTCCAGCTCCGCAACCTTAACATCGTGCAGCCGGACAAGAAGCTGTTCCCGACGTTCGATGCGAAGCTGCGGACAGCGATGCAGCGCGAAACGGAGCTGCTTTTTGAAAGCGTGCTGCGTGAGGACCGGAGCTTGTTTGAGTTCCTCACGGCGGATTACACGTTCGTCAACGAGCGGCTCGCGAAGCACTACGGCATCGCGGGCGTGACCGGCGAGGAGTTCCAGCGCGTGAGCCTCAAGGGCACGCCGCGCGCGGGCGTGCTGACACACGCGAGCATCCTCACGCTCACCTCGAACCCCACCCGCACCTCGCCCGTGAAGCGCGGCAAGTGGGTGTTGGAAAACCTCCTCGCCACGCCGCCCCCGCCGCCTGCACCCAACGTCCCGGAACTGGAAAGCCAGAAGGAACTCACCGGCACGCTCCGCCAACGCATGGAGCAGCATCGCGCGAATCCCTCGTGTGCCGGCTGTCACACACGGATGGACGCCATCGGTTTTGGGCTGGAGAACTACGATGCCATCGGCGGTTTCCGCAC
>CAIPBN010000753.1 GCA_903863315.1 uncultured Verrucomicrobiota bacterium
CCGGAGCCAAGTCCGACGTGGAAGCGACCGGTGATTTTGAGCGGCTCGAGGTTTTCCCCAAGGAAATCGTGTTCAAACGGCCAGGAGAGAAAGTCCAACTCCTCGTGCTGGCGCATTGGAAAGACGGCACTGTCGAGGACGTGACGCAGCTCACGCGGTTCCGATCGAATGACGACTCTGTTTCCACCATCTCGATGACCGGGGCCGTGGAGGCGAAGGATCGGGGTGACACACACATCGTCGCGTTCTACGACAACGGCGTGCATCCCATTCCGGTGATTCTGCCCGTGTCGGACAAAACCGGGCCGAAGTATCCTCGGCAGGCGACAACCTCGAAGGTGGATGAGTTGGTCGTCGGCAAACTTCAGAAGCTGGGCATCGTCCCGAGCGAGGTTTGCACCGACACCGAGTTCTTGCGCCGCGTGTCGCTGGATGTGACAGGCACCCTGCCCACGCCGGACCAAATCACCGCCTTCCTCAATGACAAGTCTTCGTCCAAGCGGGCGGCGAAGGTGGACGAGCTGCTCAAGACCCCCGCCTACGCCGCTTGGTGGGCCACGAAGTTGAGCGACTTCCTCGGCAACAACCCGCGCGTGCTGCGCGGCAACGGGCAGAACAACTACGGGGAGCGTTTCAGCCGCCAGTGGTATGATTGGATGAACCACCGAATCGCCAAGAACGAGCCTTACGATCAGATGATGGCAGGCATCATTCTCGCAACCGGGCGGACCAAGCCCGGCCAGACTTACGAGGAATTTGCCCGCGAGATGTCCGGTTACTTCCGGGCGGAGAACCCGCTGAGCTTCGCCGAGCGTCCGAACATGCCTTACTTCTGGCAACGGCAGAATCTCCAAAAGGCGGAGGAGAAGGCGCTGGCATTCTCGCACAGCTTCCTTGGCGTCCGCATTGAGTGCGCGCAGTGCCACAAGCACCCGTTCGATCAGTGGACCCAGAATGATTTCAAATCCTTCCAAGCATTTTTCGAGGGTGTGAGCTACGGCAGCAAGGGCGGCGGGGGTAAAGGCGCTCCGGGTGTTCCGGGCGAGACCGTCACCTACGCCAGCCTGACGAAGGAAATCAAGGAAGCTGTTCCGCCCGACCCCAAGGGCGGCAACAACCAGAAGGCGCTGGGCAACGAGTTCGAGAAGCGCGTGAAGGCGGGCGAGCCGGCCCCCTGGCAGGAGGTGTATGCCACGATTCGCGATTCCAAGAGCAAGCTTTCCGAGCGCGAAATCGAGCAGATGAAGAAAAAGAATCCGAACTTCGATGGTCGCGTCCTTACGCCCCGTGTGCTCGGCGGCGAGGAAGTGATGCTCAAGGAATATCCTGACCCGCGCGCCCCGTTGATGGAGTGGCTCCGCAGCCCTAAAAACCCGTATTTCGCCAAGGCGTGGGTCAACCGTGTTTGGGCCACTTACTTCCACCGTGGACTCGTGGAGCCGGCGGACGACATGAATCTCGCCAACCCGCCGGTGAACGAGGAGTTGATGGATTACCTCGCCAGCGGTTTTGTGAAGAACGGCTACAACATGGCCTGGCTCCACAAGGAGATTCTCAACAGCGCCACCTATCAGCGCTCGTGGAAACCGAACGACACGAACAAGAACGATGAGAAGAATTTCAGCCGCTTCGTCATCCGTCGGCTGCCCGCCGAGGTGGTGGTGGATGGAATCACCCAGGCTACGCTTGGCAGCGAGCGCGTTGCCGCGTTCCGCGATGACATCGAGAACCGTGCCATCGGCCCGAACGCCAACGCCGGTCGCGGCGGCAAGGGGGCCTCGAACTACTCGCTGAACATCTTCGGCAAACCCGTGCGCGAGACGAACTGCGATTGCGAACGCACCACGGACCCGACGCTACTCCAGACGCTCTTCACCCGCAACGACCCCGAGTTGCTAAACGCCTTGGAGCAGGCAAAGGGCGGGGCTTTCATCGAGGAGATTCGCAAAGCGACCACCACCAAAGGTGTGACGGCCAAGCGCAAGGGCGACGAAGCTCAGTTGGAACCGCTCATCGGTAAGTTGGAGGCGAAGCTGAAGAAAAATCCAGCAAGCAAGGAGCTAGAGACGGAGCTGAAACAGGCGAAAGAACGTCTTGCAAAACAGCAGCCCCAGCCCGCCACCTCGAAGACTCCGATCGCCAATGCCGACGACTACATCGCCCAAGTCTTCCTCCGCACCGTCAGCCGCCCGCCCACCGCCACGGAATTCGAGAAGGCCCGGGCCGACATCGCCGCCGCGAACTCACCTGCGGAAGGCGTCCGTGAGCTCCTTTGGGCCATGCTTAACACGCGTGAGTTCATGGTGAACCACTGAAATACCTACTTTTCACGCATTTTGGATTACCAGTCAGCCAACAACCCAAACCCAAATAAATATGTCCACCCACATCACCTGTGACGGAGTCGCCCGCCGTGATTTCTTGCGCGTTGGCGCACTCGCCGGCGTCGGCCTGACCCTTAGCGACTATTTCGCTCTGAGCAGCCAAGGCGCGGTCAGCGAGGCCAAGGGCAAGGCTGCCATCTTTGTCCGGCTTGGCGGCGGTCCCAGCCACATGGACACCTTCGATCTCAAGCCCGATGCGCCCGAGACGCATCGTGGCGAGTTCAAGCCCATCAAGACCAACGCCGACGGCGTGATGATATCCGAGCACCTTCCCAAGCTCGCCAAGTGCGCTGACAAGTTCGCTGTCCTGCGCGGCGTGAGCCACACGCTCGCCGCGCACGAACTGGGCTCGCGCTACATGAACACCGGCAACCGTCCCTTGCCCTCCCTCAACTATCCGCATTACGGCGCGGTGGTCGCCAAGGAAATGCGCGGCACCGAGTATCTGCCCAGCTTCGTGGCCGTGCCCAACCTCGGCGACAACGCCACCGGCTACCTCGGCGTGGAATACGGCCCCTTCGAGACCGGCGGTTCACCCCAGCCCGGCAAGGCCCTTGAAGTCCGCGGCCTCGCTCTGCGCAACGGCGTGACTTTGGAGGATGTTGACCGCCGCCAGAATCTCGTCCAGCGCTACGACACCGCCTTTGGGGAATTCGGCAAGGATGACAAGCTCCTGGCCGGCATGGATCAGTTTGGACAAAAAGCCTATGCGATGATGCGCTCCAGCAAGGCCCGCGACGCCTTCGACACCGGCAAGGAGTCCGAGAGCATCGTTAACCTCTTCGGCAAGGATCAGTTCTCACAGAGCTGCCTGCTGGCCACGCGCCTGATTGAAAGTGGCGTGCGTTTCACCAGCGTCAGCCTCGGCGGCTGGGATACGCACAGCGACAACTTCGCCACACTCAAGAACAAGAATCTCCCCACGCTCGACGCCGGCCTCAGCGGCCTGTTCAACGCGCTCGCCGCGAAGGGCCTGCTCGAAACCACCGCCGTCTTCGTGACTGGCGAATTTGGCCGCACGCCCAAGGTCAACCAGCGCGGCGGCCGTGACCACTACCCCCGCGCGATGTTCTGCCTCCTCGGTGGTGGTGGCATTCAGGGCGGCCAAGTGGTTGGCGAGTCAGACGCCAAGGGCGAAGGCCCGAAGGACAAGGCCATCACACCGGATGATGTGGCGGCGACGTTCTACCGCGCCTTGGGCATCGACTCGCGCAAGGAATACAACACCCGGACCGGTCGCCCGATCATGATCGTCCGCAACGGCACTCCGTTGAAGGAACTGGTGAGCTGAGTCACCGGAAATAGCTCTCTCAAAGGCCGCACGGTTCGCCGTGCGGCTTTTTTATTTCGCCTGTCCGCGCGCCAGACTTGTTGCTTCACTTTCCCCATGTCTTCGTTGAACGAACTGCTTGGCTCCGCCGACATCTACCAAATCCGCTCCAAGGCTCCCGGCCCGGCGGGCAAGCTGCCGCTTGATGCGGACATGCTGCTGCACCAGCCTAGCGGCAATCTCTTCGGCTGGACGCAGAACGCCGGCATGGGCTGGAACCCCGCCGAACTGGGCCGCAAGCAGTTCCTCATCCTCAGCACCGAGGGCGGTCGCCGCGCGCCGGACGGCTCGCCCATCGCGCTCGGTTATCATACCGGGCATTGGGAAATCGGACTGCTCGTCGAGGCGGCGGCGAAGGAGTTCAAGCGGTTGAAGGCCATTCCCTTCGCCGGCTGCGTCTCCGACCCGTGCGATGGCCGCACGCAAGGCACCACCGGAATGTTCGACTCGCTCCCGTATCGCAACGACGCCGCCATCGTCTTCCGTCGCCTCATCCGCTCGCTTCCCACGCGCAGCGGCGTGCTCGGCATCGCTACGTGCGACAAGGGCTTGCCCGCGATGATGATGGCGCTCGCCGGGATGCGCGACTTGCCCAGCGTGCTTGTTCCCGGTGGCGTCACGCTCCCGCCCAGCAATGGCGAGGATGCGGGCGCGGTGCAGACGCTCGGTGCGCGTTACTCGCACGGCCTCATCTCGCTCGCCGAGGCGGCGGAGCTGGGCTGTCGCGCGTGTGGCACGCCGGGCGGCGGCTGCCAGTTCCTCGGCACGGCGGCGACCTCGCAAGTCGTCGGCGAAGCGCTCGGCCTCTCACTCCCGCACAGCGCGCTCGCGCCCTCGGGCGAGCCAGTCTGGACGGAACTCGCGGTCAGCTCCGCGCGCGCTTTGGTGGAATTGGAAACGCGTGGTCTCAAGTCCCGCGACATCCTCACCGACGCAGCGATTCGCAACGCGATGGTCGTCCACGCGGCCTTCGGCGGCTCGACGAACTTGCTGTTGCACATCCCCGCCATCGCGCACGCGGCAGGATTGAAGCGCCCAACGGTGGACGACTGGATTGAAGTGAATCGTCGCGTCCCACGCTTGGTCAGCGTGCTGCCGAATGGTCCCGTGCATCATCCGACGGTGCGCGTGTTCCTCGCAGGTGGCGTGCCCGAGGTGATGCTGCACTTGCGCCGGCTCGGCTTGCTGGACACACGCGTGCTCACCACCAGCGGCGCGACGCTCGACGAGGTGTTAAACTGGTGGGAAGCGTCCGAGCGTCGCACGAAGTTCCGTGAACTGCTCCGCGCTCAAGACGGCGTGGACCCTGATGAAGTCATCTTTTCCCCCGAGCGCGCGCAGGCGCGCGGTCTGACCAGCACCGTCACCTTCCCGCGCGGCAACCTCGCGCCCGAAGGCGCGGTCATCAAGAGCACGGCGATTGACCCAAGCGTGGTGGATGCCGACGGCGTCTATCGCAAGGAAGGCCCGGCGAAAGTCTTCACCAGCGAGCGCGCCGCCATCGCGGCCATAAAGGAGAAGCGCATCGTGGCAGGCGACGTTCTGGTGTTGGCCGGCTGCGGCCCGATGGGCACGGGCATGGAGGAGACTTACCAGCTCACCAGTTCACTGAAGCATTTGCCCTTCGGCAAGCACGTCGCGCTGATCACCGACGCCCGCTTCAGCGGCGTGAGCACCGGCGCGTGCATCGGGCACATCGGACCTGAAGCACTCGCGGGCGGCCCGCTCGGCAAGCTGCGCGACGGCGATGTGATTCGCATCGTCGTGGACCGCAACACCAACACCGGCAGCGTGGATTTCATTGGCGCCGGCGATCGCAAATTCAGCCCTGAAGAAGGCGCGACCGTCCTTGCGCAGCGTCCGTCCCGCGACGACTTGAAGCCTAACGACAACCTGCCCGACGACACGAAACTCTGGGCTGCGCTCCAAGCCGTCAGCGGTGGCACCTGGGGTGGGTGTGTCTTCGATGCCAACGCAGTGGTGGCGAAGTTGCGAATTTGATGTCCACGGCAATTTTGCGTTGAGCATCCCTGTGCGAGCGGCTTAATTGCTCTCTCAGCACAGCCAACGCCCAACCCGCTCCGCGCCATGGAAATCACTGACTCCGTCGCCACCATCCTCCAGCACAAGGTCCATGCATCGATCCAGGCGGTTGCCCCCACCACGTTTGTCTTCGACGCCATCAAGCTCATGGCTGACCGCAACATCGGTTGTGTGCTCGTCATGGACGGCGGCTCGCTGCTTGGCATCCTTTCGGAGCGCGATTACACGCGAAAGGTCGTGCTGCAGGGCCGTTCCTCCAAGACCACCACTGTTCGTGAAATCATGACGTGCGACGTCATTTGTGTGACGCCCAAGCACGGCGTCGAGGAAACCCTGCGCATCGTCACGGAGAACCGCGTGCGCCATCTGCCGGTGAAGGACGGCGAGCGGATCATTGGGCTGATTTCCATCGGTGATCTCGTGAAATGGGTCATCAACGCACAGCGTTCGGCGTTGAGCCAGTTGGAGGCTTATGTCGCAGGCGGCTATCCGGGATGAACTGGGCAAAACTACTTTCAATTTCCCCCCTTGCCAGCGCGTCCACTCCTGACTAGAACGCAAACCCATAGTCCTATGATCCGAATCCCAGGCGAACCCGGCAAAGACCTCTGCGATAAACACCTCGGCGTCACGCGCCGCGACATCCTGCGCATCGGCGGCTCCGGCCTGCTGGGCCTGTCGCTCGGCGGCGCGATGAAGCTTCAGGCGCTCGCCAACCCCGCCACCGGCGGACGCGGCTGGGGCAAGGCCAAGAGCGTCATCATGATTTATTTGCAGGGCGGACCGTCGCACTTGGACCTGTGGGATCCGAAAGACAACGTCCCGGACAACGTGAAGTCCGTCTTCGCGCCCATCGCCACCAAGCTCACTGGCGTCAAATACACCGAACTACTGCCCAAGCTCGCGAAGGTGAACGACAAGTTCACCATGATCCGTTCGATGAGCTACACGCCCAACGGCCTGTTCAACCACACGGCGGCGATCTACCAGATCATGACCGGCTACACGACCGACAAGGTCAGCCCGTCCGGCCAGCTTGAGCCGCCCAGCCCGAAGGACTTCCCGAACTTCGGATCGAACATCATTCGCCTCAAGCCGCCCACCGAGCCGATGCTTCCGTTCGTCATGTTCCCGCGCCCGTTGCAGGAGTCGAACGTCGTCGGCAAGGGCGGCAACGCCGGCTTCCTCGGCAAGGCCTTTGATCCCTACACGCTCTTCCCCGATGGCGACGACCTCGACATGGCGAAGATGGATAAGATCAAGGTGGACGACCTCAACCTGCGTCCTGACATGTTCTCCGTCCGCCTCCAGCGCCGCGGCAAGCTGCGTGACGAACTCAGCAACGCGGTTCCTGAAATCGAGAAGGCCGTCGAGAACTACAACCTCGACGAGTATTACAAGCAGGCGATGAACCTGATTGTCTCCGGGCGCGCCCGCGAAGCCTTCGACCTCAATCAAGAACCCGACAAACTCCGCGACCGTTACGGGCGCAACACCTTCGGCCAAAGCTGCCTCCTCGCGCGCCGCCTCGTCGAGGCTGGCACCCGCGTGGTGGAACTCATCTGGCCCAAGGTGGCCAACTCCGACCGCCACTCGTGGGACGTGCATGTCGGCCTCAACGACCGCATGAAGAAGGAAAGCGGCCCGATGCTCGACACCGGTCTCTCGGCGCTCTTCGAGGATTTGGATGCACGCGGTCTGCTGGCAGAAACGCTTGTCGTAGCCATCGGTGAATTTGGGCGCAGCCCGCAGAAGGGTGTGAGCACCAGCGGTAACGGCAACAGTGCCGATGGGCGCGACCACTGGCCGTATTGCTACACCAGCGTCATTGGTGGTGCGGGTATCAAGCGTGGCTACGTCCATGGCCAGTCTGACAAGACCGGCTCAGCGCCAGTCGAGGACCCCGTCCACCCGGCGGAATTGCTCGCCACCATCTACCAC
>CAIPBN010000754.1 GCA_903863315.1 uncultured Verrucomicrobiota bacterium
AGCTTCTCATCCGAGACGGTGAAGACGTCACCGCGCGCGTTGACCGCGAGCAGGTTGCCGCGCGACCACTCCTTGCCGGCCTCGGCGATGCGCGGGACGTGGACCTCCTTCAAGACCTTGCCGGTCTCGCCGTCGAGCATTTCGATGCGTTCGGTGACCTGCGAATCCACGGCCGGCTCGCCGCCGAGATAGCGCAGCGCGGCGACGCCGAAGACCCGGCAGCGCTTGGTGTCGAGCTTGTCGCCACCGAGGTCAAAGCGGATGCCGCTCGGATAATGGGCCTTGGTGTCCCATTGCTTCACGATGCGCAGCCGCACGGCGCGGGTGCTGACCTCGCGGCCAAAGTCCACGTAGCCGTCGAGGTAGCGGGCATACGGATTTGAGGTGGCGTGGCCGTTGTAGTAATCGCGCAACGGCTGCTTGTAGCTGGCGACCTTTTCCCAGCCGGCTTCGGACGTGATGTCCACGGGCGCGCCTGGCGGGCCGGTGAAGACATCCACCTCGGTGAGTTCGCCGTCCACCTCGCGCAGCGCGAGCCCGCGGAGCGGCTGGGGTGACTTCCATTCGAGCGCGTAGATGCCGGGCTCGGCGGTGCTGAGCGGCTCGGTGCGCTGCGCGTCCCACGAGCCGTCGCGGGCGACTTTGCCGGAGTTCACGCGGACGGTGGCGGTGCTGAAGAGGTTTTCAAAGCGGCGGCCCAGCAGCTTCATGCCCTCCAGCCGGCGCTGCCAAAGACCGTCGTCGGCCCCGGCAAAACCGCCTTTCTTGGCCGCTGGTTTGTCGGCGAGGTCGAGCGAAGGCGCGCCTTTCTTGTCCTCCACGTCGGCGAGCAAGTCATCGTTCGCACCGCCACCGCCGCGCGTGAAGGTCATGCGCAGCGCCCGCGTGGTGGTGCCGGCGGGCAGGGGCACCACGGCCCAGGCATTCGTGTCGTTGAGCGGCACGTTCACCCAGTCGCCGCGTTCGTCAGGGCGCGGCGGGTAGGGCGCGGCGGGCTTCAGAACGGCGAGGGAGAACTGCATCTTGTCTTCGCGGGCGGGCGGCGGAAACACCAGGCTGCCGATGGACACGGGTTTGGTGAACGCGAGCACGATGTGCTGCTGGCGGGTCGGGTTCTGCGTGGTTTCGAGCTGGACCAGCCCGTGGTTCTGGCCGAAGCCGGGTGGCTGGTCCTTGAGGCGGAAGAGGCGCAGAAAGTCGGTGCGGTGGTCCGGGACAATTTCGTAGGCCGCGCGCGGTTTGCGGGCGACGGGGTAGGTGGGCAGCGAGTTTTGCAAGTCCACGTCGGCGGCTCCGGCGGCGTTCTGGAACCAGTTCTCCGCGCCGTGGACGGCCACGAAGACCTTGCCATCGTGGGCGGCGAGGCCTTGCGCGCCGCGTTTGCGCTCGGCGCTGGGCTGGAGCATGGCGAGTGTGCGGACTTTCTTGGTCGCGATGTCCACGGCCCAGATGGCCTCGGTGTTCTTGTCCATGCCGGCCTTGGCGAAGTTGTGGGCGGGCGCGAGGCTGAAGACCGTTTTGCCGTCGCTGGCCAGCAGCCACGATCCGGTGAAGGCCTCGAAGGACGGATGGCCCCAGTGCTTGCGGCCATCGAGATCGCACTCGATGAGCGACACGCCGCTCTCGGCCACCGGTGCGCCGAGGAACACGCGATCACCCGCGACGCAGGCGGAGCGCGGCGGCGTGTGGTCGGCCAGCCAGCCGCCGGAACCGCTCGCGCCGGTGAGCCACGCGGGCCGCTCGGGGAAGTGGCTGCTGATGTTCGGATACGCCGTCATCTCGTAGCGCAGCTCCAGCGGCGGGTGCGTGATGGCCTTCCATTTGTAATCACCCGGTGGCACGTAGTTGCCAGCCTCGTCCTTCAAGTCCCACGCCACGGTGTTCTTGCCGGCGGGCTGCGGGGTGTTCGCGACGAGGTTGCGCACGCGCGTGCCGTCCGCGCGGTCCACGACGAGCGTGACCTTGCCGGCCTGGGCGATTTCGTAGGTGATTTGCAGCGGCGGCTCGGCGGAGGCGGGCTTCACGATGGCGGGTGCGGGCTCCGCCGCGAGGTCGGTGAAAACAGAAAAGCCGGCAAGCTTGGCCACCGCGCCGTCGTCGGTCTTGGTGATGACCAGCCGGAGCGCGCGGGTCTGGACGGGGTCGAAGGTCAGCCAGCGGCGCGCGCCGTCGCGGGTGGTCTTGAACTGGCGGATGGACTTCCACTCCTGCTCGGTGGCGGCGGTGGCGTTGATGCCGGTCGGGCCGGTGAAGGCCTGGAGTTCAAAGGCGGTGAAATTCTCCTGCAAGAGCACGCCGTTGATGCGCCGAGCTGTCGGCCAGGAGAGGATGAACCACGCGGGTTCCAGCTCGGTGATGGGCGAGCGGGAGTTGATGCCCTTCTCGTCCTTGCCGGAGTTAACCCACTCGCCATGGCCGCGCGTGACGTGGCCGGCATCGTAGGTGTAGGGCGGGCTGGCGGTGGGCTTGGTGGTGTAGTCGGACTCGGCGTTGGCGACGGCGGCGGGCGTGTGATTGGCTAGGCGCGGGGCGAGCAGGCGCAGGAACGGCGACTGGCGGGAATCGCGCGGCACGGACACGGAGACAAGCAATGCGCGGGTCTGCATGCCGGGCGGCAACG
>CAIPBN010000755.1 GCA_903863315.1 uncultured Verrucomicrobiota bacterium
AACTCCTTGCCGAGCATCGCCACGGTCGGATGCGACGGCTCGTGGTTCACGAAGGTGGCAGCGGTGCCGCTGCCCCACGGATGGCCGGCAAAGCTGCCGTTGATGAAGCTGGTGTAGCCCTTGAAGTCCTTGAACGTGTCCGTCGCGCTGTGCGTGCCAATGAAGCCCTTGCCCTGCTTCACGAAGTCCAGCAGCGCCTCGCGTGGCTCGCCTGCCGGCAGCAGCGAGCCGGTGGTGTAGAAGAACAGCGCGTCATACTTGGCGAGATTCGCCTTCGTCAGCACCGCGATGGCGTCTTGGGAGAAGTCGGCGGTGAAAATACCGGATTTCTCGCCGAGTTCCTTCACCTGCTGCTCGACGAGGCAGAGCTGGTCGGGCGCGGGGCGCTTCACGACGCCGTGCTGGAAGCCCTTGGACTGCGTGATGACGAGGATTTTCTTGGCGGCGGCCTCAGCGGTGGCGGTGAAGACCAGCGCAGCCAGGGCCGCAGTGACGAGCGGGATCGAACGAAATGTGTTCATGGACAGAATGTGAATTGCGATGCGGGGTAAAGGACTGGCCGACCGCGCCGGGCATTCAAGCACCGGCACCGGGGGCAAGGTGTCGGGCCTGACGTTTCGGCACCGCTGCGCGGTGAGTGCGCTCGCTGCGGCGAGGTTCGGCCGGCAGATGCGGCTGGAGGAAACCCGGCCGCTCCCGGCGTCCGCTCCGTTGCCAGTCTTCCCAGAGGGCTTGCGCCGCGCGGCTGGCCGGCACTCCCGCCGGGCCGCTGAGATACACGAGCAGTGCCTCGGCCAAATCCGCGAGGGCGATGCCGTGTCGCCGGCCGACGCGCGCGTAAAGCCAGTCGCTGAAGGCGAAAAAGCGCTCGAACGGCGAAGGCGGACAGGGCGAGTCACTGCGGACCAGCGTGTCCGCCGCACTCCACAGCAGCGGCGTGGTGGCGGTGAAGTTCCCCGAGTTGGCCACGAGATCCCAGTAGCGCGCGAACCGCCGCAGCCGCTGCATCGTGCTGAAATCCAGCTCCCGGTTGCACAGCAGCTCATACGGCGCGTGCGGGCTGTAGCGCATCCGAAACTCCCCGTCATGGCGCACGATGGGCGTTCCGCGCAGTCGCTTGAGCATGCCCACCTGAATCTCCTGCGGCCCCAGCGCCACCAGCCGGTCGAAGCCCGCCGCGAAGCTCGCCAGCCCTTCGCCCGGCAGGCCTACGATCAGGTCAGCGTGCAGGTGCGCGCCCGTGTGCGCCCGCAGCCAGGTGAAGTTCTCCGCGAGCTTCGTGTTGTCCTGCCGGCGCGAGATGTGGCGCGAGGATTCGTCGTTGAACGTCTGCACGCCGATCTCCAGTTGCACCGCGCCCGGCGGGAACTTCGCCAGCAGTTCGCGCAACGCCTCCGGCAGCCGGTCGGGAATCATCTCGAAGTGCAGGAACAGCCCAGGTCGCCAGCGGTCGAGGAAGAATTGCAGGATGGCCCGGCTCACCAACAGGTTCAGGTTGAACGTCCGGTCCACGAACTTGAACTGCGTCGCCCCGCGCGCCAGCAGCCGGTCCAGCGCCGCTAAAAACTGATCGAGCGGAAACTGCCGCACCGGGATGTCCAGCGAGGACAAGCAGAACTCACAGGTGAACGGACAGCCGCGCGAGGCCTCCACATACAGCACCCGGTGCGCGAGGTCCGCGTCGGTATAGAGCTCGTAGGGCAGGGCGACGTGCTCCAGCTTGGGCAGTTCGGCGGGGATGATTTTTGGAAGCGGGTTTCCCGCAGCCGGCGACGTGAGTGGGCTCCCCAGCAATTGGGCGCACACTTCCGCAAACTTCAGGTCCGCCTCGCCGGTGATGACATGGTCCGCCAGCCGGACGATTTCCTGCTCCTCCGGCTCATAGCTCACCTCCGGACCACCGAGGATGATCTGGATCTCCGGCGCAAGCCGCTTGAGCAGGGCCACGACCTCCGTGGTCTCGCGCACGTTCCAGATATACACGCCGAGGCCGATGATCCGGGGTTTGCGGGCGAGCAGGGCCTCCACCACCTCCAGCGGCCGCTGCTGGATCTCAAACTCCACCAACGCCGCGCGGGACTGCAACTCGCCGAGGTTCGCGAAGAGGTAGCGCAGGCCAAACGCGCAGTGGATGAACTTCGCGTTGAGCGTCGCCAGCAGGATGTCGGACGGCGGCATGCAGCGTGCAGGCGACAGTAGCGGGAAGCCCGGCAGGCAGGAAGGCATTTGCCTGAGGCAATACCAAACGGCGTGGTAGCCAATGGTCTTGGACCTAAACTGACCGACGACTTATGTAGTCCGCCGTTCTATCCCAGCTTCTGCCGCAGCGTTTCCGCGATCTGGATGAACGCCTTGCCCTGCGGGTCCGCCGGGCGGGAGACGACCACGGGAACGCCCTTGTCCCCGCCTTCGCGGATTTCGAGGAAGATCGGGACTTCGCCGAGGAAGGGGATTTCCTGCCGCTCTGCTTCGGTGCGTCCGCCGCCGTGGCCGAAGATTTCCACGCGCTGGCCGCCGGGGGCCATGAAGTAGCTCATGTTCTCGATGATGCCCAGGATCGGCACATTCACCTTCTCGAACATCGCGATGCCCTTGCGCACGACGCCGAGCGAGGCTTCCTGCGGGGTGGTGACGATGACGCCGCCGTCGAGGGGCACGGTCTGGCAGAGGGAGAGTTGGGCGTCGCCGGTGCCGGGCGGGAGGTCCACGAGCAGGTAGTCGAGCTGGCCCCACTCCACCTGCGTGATGAATTGCTGGATGGTCTTCTGAATCATCGGGCCGCGCCAGATGACCGGCTGGTCGTCCGAGAGGAGGAAGCCCATGCTCATGAGCTTCACGCCGTGGTTGCTGGGCGGGACAAGTTTCTCGTCGTCGTTGACGATGGGACGCTGGTGGATGCCCATCATGAGCGGGATGCTGGGGCCGTAGATGTCGCAGTCCAGCAGGCCGACGCGCGCGCCGAGGTGGTTGAGGGCACAGGCGAGGTTCACGGAGCAGGTGGATTTGCCCACGCCGCCCTTGCCGCTGGCCACGGCGATGATGCGCTTGATGCCGGGGACTTTGTTCTGGTTCTGGAACGCGCCGCCGGGGGCTGCCCCGGGACCGGCGGCGGCGGCGGGCTGCTTGACCTCGACAAAGGCATGCGTGACGCCGGGCTGGCCGCGCAGGACATTCTCGCACTCGGCCTTGATGATGCGGGCGGCCTCGGGGTTGGGTGAGGTGAGTTCGAGGCGGACGTTCACCGCGCCATTGTTGACGGCGACGTGCTTGACGAGGCCGAAGGAGATGATGTCGCGCGAGTAGCCGGGGTATTTAACGGCCTTGAGTGCGTCGAGGATGGCTTCTTGAGTCAGCATGGTTTCGAGTCGGTTTCCAAAATCAGGGCGCGAATGTCGGCGGAAGCGACGGGTTTGGCAACTGCCCAGAAGCGACTGGCTGGGCTGGCCCGTTCCCTCGAATTGTTTCGCTGCCGGGCCGTCGTTATTCTCCGCCTATGCACGCACTTATCTCCCGCCGGGCCGCGCTCGCGGCGCTGGTTGTCACCTGCACCTTCCCTCTGACGGCCGAACAGACCGGGCCCGGCCGACGCTTCTTGGCGGGCGACGATTCCACGAGGCGGCTCGCAATCATCGCGCCGGACGGGTTGTTCGAGCGGGAGTTGAAGATCGCCGGCATCCATGACGCGCACCTGTTGCCCAATGGAAACATTTTGACCCAGCAAGGCTTCCAGAAGGTCGTGGAGCTCGCTCCCGACGGGAAGGTGGTGTGGGAATACAACTCCGCCAAGATGAACGGCAATGAGGGGCAGCGCATCGAGGTGCACGCCTTCCAGCGGGTGGAGAACGGGCTGACGATGATCGCCGAGTCCGGCGCGGGCCGCATCATCGAGGTGGACAAGGGCGGCAAGATTCAAAAGGAAGTGAAGCTCAAGCGCAACAAGCCCAACGCCCACAGCGACACCCGGCTCGTCCGCAAGATCGCCAACGGCAATTACCTCGTGGCCCACGAGGCCGACGGTGCCGTGCGCGAGTATGACGCGACGGGCAAGGTGGTGTGGGAGTTCGATGTCCCGCTATTCGGCAAGGAGAAAAAGGGCGGCCACGGCCCGGAAGGTTTTGGTAACTCGGTGTTCAGCGCTGTGCGCCTTGCGAATGGCAACACGCTCATCGGTGCTGGCAACGGTCACAGCGTGCTCGAAGTCACCCCCGCGAAGGAGATCATCTGGAAAGTGGAGCAGAACGACCTGCCCGGCATCACGCTCGCGTGGGTCACCTGCGTCGAGCGGCTCGCCAACGGCAACACGATGATTGGCAACTGCCACGCTGGTCCGAACAACCCGCAGTTCATCGAGGTGACCAAGGACAAGAAGGTCGTGTGGTCCTTCAAGGA
>CAIPBN010000756.1 GCA_903863315.1 uncultured Verrucomicrobiota bacterium
GCGCGGGACAATGTGCAGCTCCTCGATTCGCACGCCTACTTGCTTGAAGGCGTGATTCACCTATACGAGGCCACGCTGGACCCGAAGCATCTGGACTTCGCGCTCGCGCTGGAGTCCGCGATGACCGCGAAGTTCTACGATGCGGCCAACGGCGGCTTTTTCCAAAGCCCCGCCGGTTCCGCCGACCTGCTTTTCCGTGCGAAGGAGGATTACGACGGGGCGGAGCCGAGCGGCAACAACGTCGCAACCGTCGCGCTGCTCAAGCTGGCCGCCATCACCGACAACAAGGAGATGCGCGCCCGCGCCGAGAAAACACTGCGTCTCTTTGCCGAACGCCTGCAACGTTTACCGCAGGCGGTGCCGAACTTGTTGCTCGCGCTGGACTTCTACCTGCATGAGCCGTTCCGCGTGGTCATCGCCTCGCCCGCGAAGGCGGACACGAAGGCGACTTCAGCATTGCTGCGCGCCGCGCATGGAGTCTATCAGCCGAACAGAGTTGTGCTTGGAAACGCGGGTCCAGTGGAGCCGTTCGCCAAGACTCTGACTGCGAAGGAGAGCCCAGTTGTCTTCCTCTGCACGGGCACCGCCTGCCAGCCGCCGACGAGTGATCCGGCCAAAGTTATGGCCATGCTACAGGGGAAGTGAGCGGACGCTTCCGGCCCGTTGTTAGGAACAGTGGCGGGAGAAAGTGCTGCGGGGCAGGTGTGCCCCGCTCACTCACCGGTGCCGGAAGGTGATGCGTGCCTTGCTCAGGTCGTAGGGGGACATCTCGGCGTCCACCCGGTCCCCAACGCTGATGCGGATGAAGTTCTTGCGCATCTTGCCGGAGATGTGCGCCAGCACTTCGTGGCCATTGGGCAAAGCAACTCGGAACATGGTGCCCGGCAAAACCTGAGTCACCGTTCCCGTGAACGTGATTGGCTCTTCTTTAGGGGTCATTCCCGAAAAAACAGAGGCGCGCAAATTGCCGACTCCCGACGGCGAAAGCAATTAAGAATTTCAGGAAAATCAGGTTAATCCGGCCGGGGGCATGGTTTCCGGACAGGGCGAAATGTCGGATGACCGGACGGACCAGCGGCCGGGGCGGTTAGGTGCTAGGGGTGAGATGCACTCAACCGGCAGGCGGTGAGCGTGCTGGCTGCTCGCACACTCACGCTGGTTTGAAATCCCCTCCCGTTGCTGCTTTTGAGACCGGAGCAGTCGCTCTGTCAGAGCTTGATCCGCGCCAGGTAGATGGCGGTCTTGCCTTCGTGGGAGGAGTAATAGCTGATCCACAACAGGCCTTGGTGCCAGACCATGCCCGGATAGCTGCTGTCGCCGCTGCTCGGGAGATCGAGCAAGGGACGCAGTTCACCCTTTTCCACGTCCAGTTCGCACACGACGGTCTTGGTCTTCATCTCCGGGCCGTGGTTGTGCAGACGGCCGCAGGCGATCCACCGCCCATCGGGAAGCTGGATGAAATTGGGGCCGCCGAAGAATTTGCCCAAATCCTTCCACTCCCACACGTCGTAGGGCAGCTTGCGGCTGATGCCCAGCAAGGCGGTGTTCGAGGGCTTGCCATCCCGGCGGTGGAGGCAATACATCACGCCGTCCGGGCCCACTCGCACGGTTGCCTCAGTAGGGCCGCCTTCGGTGTGCAGGTCCTCAACGAGAGTGTCGTAGTCCACGCCGTTCTTCGTCAGCAACAGGGTGCTGCCATATTTCTTTTCGGCGCGGCTGGCGGGGGAGACGTCGTAGGCCACGCCGAGCCCATTGTTCCGATGCCAGGTCACGCGCCACAGCCACTGGTTCGTGGGGCCGACCCAGAAGACTTTGCCCCATTTCTTTCCGTCGTCGGACATCGCGGCAAAGGACTGGCTTTCGGTGGCGGGCTGCTTGTCCTCGCGGATGGTTGCACCGCCGAGAAGCATGAGCCGGGCGGTGCCGGGCATGACGGAGAGCTTCGGATCGCGCAGGTCGTAGCCTGGCATTTCGAGCCGGGCGGCGGATTCCCACCAAAAGCCCGTGTCGCTGGTCAGCACGCGCACCGCGCCGTCGGGCGAGACATGGCCGCTGCCCTCGCGGAAGGTGCAATACCAGCGGTCCTTGAAGCGCACGAGATCGGTGAACGCGTTGTGCGGCGCGGCGTCCCAGATTTTGCGGTGTTCCACCAGGCGGGCGGCCGGGGCCGGGGTTTCCGCTGCGCACGCTGGCAGCGCGGCCAGCAACAAGGCAAGAGTCAGGCGATTGTTCACGCGGCAGGTTCTAACGGGTTGCCCGGCGAGTTTCAACTGTCCGCGTCGTGAGTTTCGACTTTGAACCGTTCCAGCCCCGCCTAAACTGGCGGCGTGCTCAACGATTTTACCAAGCAGCTTCAGCATGGCCTCGTCCTTGAACCCGGCCAGGTCACGGTCGCCGTGAGCGCGCTGGTGGATGAAGGGGTGGCCCCGGAGACCAAGGCCGCCTTCCTGACCGCGCTGGCGCAGAAAGGCGAAACCACGGAGGAGATTGCCGCGTTTGCCACGGAGTTGCGCGCCCGCTCCGTGCTCGTTCCGGTGGATGCGACCACTCGATCCGGGGAGATTCTCGATGTCTGCGGCACGGGAGGAGACCGGCTGAACACTTTCAACATCTCCACCACCGTGGCGCTGGTCTGTGCCGCGGCCGGCGTCACCGTGGCGAAGCACGGCAACCGGGCCATCACCTCGCAGGCCGGCAGTGCTGATGTGCTGGAGGCGTTGGGTGTGCCCGTCGAGCTGGCTCCCGAGCAGGTGGCGACGGCGTTGAGGGAGCAGCGGTTCGCCTTCCTCTTCGCGCCGAAGTTTCACCCGGCCTTCAAACACATCGCCCCGGCGCGCAAGCTCTGTGCCGAGCGCGGCCAGCGGACCATCTTCAATTTTCTCGGCCCGCTGCTGAACCCCGCGCGGCCAAGCGCGCAAATCATCGGCGTGCCCCGCCCGGAACTGTGCGAGCCGATGGCGAAGGTGTTGCAAAGCCTCGGGGTGCGGCGGGGCATGGTGGTGTGCGGGGAAGTGCCGCGACCGGATGGTCCGGCCTTCCTCGATGAGTTGTCCACGCTGGGCGAAACGACGATTGCGGAGTTTTACCATGATCGCGGGTTTGCCGTGTCGAAGCTCTCTCAAGCCGATTTCCCGCTCCACTCCGCGACGCTCGCCGACTTGGCCGGCGGAGACAAACACGCCAATGCGGCGATCGTTCAACGGCTGCTAAAGGGCGAGGACCGTGGTGCCCGGCGGGATGCCGTGCTGTTGAATGCGGCGGCCGCCCTGTTTGTAGCCGGGCGGGTTAAATCCATCGCTGAAGGATGGGAGCTGGCCGAACACGTCTTGGACGAAGGCACCGCGGCCGCGAAGCTCTCGGAACTATCCCGCCGCTGATTTGATGCCAGTGTCAGATGAAGGAGTCGCCCCCCAGCCTGCCCATTGACCGAGCGCGAGCCAAGGCGTGTCTCGTGGCCAATCTGAGCCTGCCGGGGCTCGGCTCCCTGCATGTCGGACGGCGCGTGGGTTGGGCGCAAGTGGGGGTGGCGGTCAGCGGTTTTTTGCTCACGCTGATCTTCGGGGGCTGGTTCGTTGCGGAATGGGTTCGTGCGCGGGAGCTGCCGTTTCTTGCCATTCTGGAGCGAGGTGAGCTGCCCCCGGGATTTTTGAAGTTTCTGCTCATCGGACTCAGCGGCATGGGCCTGTTCGTGATCGCGCTGGGCTGGGCTTTCATCACCAGCCTGCTCGTGTATCAGGAGGCGAAGTCGCATGAGGCCCGGTGAACTCACTCCGCCGCCCGTGCCCGTGCCCGCTTCGGGGCCGGTGGGAGACTGGCAACCATGGCGAGGCGTGCTCGCCATAGTCTGCCTCACCGTTGCGGCCCGGCTGGCGCTGCATTGGGAGCTGCCGCTGCCCGGCTGTCTGATGCGTGAGTTCACGGGCGTGCCATGTCCTTTTTGCGGGGCAACGCGTTCGTGCGCGGCGTTGGCGGGGCTGGATGTTTCGGGGGCGCTGGCGTGGAATCCACTCGTTGGTGTGGGTGCGATTTCAGGATTCATCTGGCTGGTGCTGTGCACGCTGCTGCCACGATTGGCGGCCAGCCGGCTGCACCAGCGGGGGAGGGCTTGGGTTGCCTCCGGTCCGGGTTGGGGAGGGTTGGTTGTCGCCGTGCTGCTGCTTAACTGGATCTACCTCTGGGTGCGCCTGCCGCGCTGAAGCACGCAAGGGCGCTGCGGCTGGAAATTTGCTGGACGCGGATCAACCCAGCGCCAAGGATTTCCCGCGATGCGCGATCTCCTGAAACAATCCTTCGCACTTGTCGGGCTCGTGAAGTCCCTTCGCCAGATTCCCTTCGACCTGAAGCGCGCGTTCTGGTGCATCGGACGCGACGGGGACATCCGCGAATACATGGATGCCCATCCCGTGCGGAAGCTGCAGATTGGCGCCGGCTACAACATGCTGGACGGCTGGTTGAACGCGGATTTCAACCCCGACACCCGCCAGCCGGGCCAGCTTTATCTCAACGCGACGCGGCCCTTTCCCTTTCCGGATGCGTCGTTTGATCACGTGTTCAGCGAGCACATGATTGAGCACATCTGGTGGTCTGACGGCCAGTTCATGCTCAAAGAGGTTTATCGCATTCTCAAGCCGGGCGGCACGGTCCGCATCTCCACGCCGAACTTGGAAAGCATTGCCAGCCTCATCCAGCCGCCGCTTTCGCCGATCAAGCAGCAATACCTCAAGCTCTCCACCGACAAGCACATTCCCCACGCGGTTGGCTACCGGCCGGGTTTCGTGATGAACAACTTCTACTGGGATTTCGGGCATTTCTTCATCTACGACTCCGAGACGCTGGACCTCGCCCTGAGCCTAGCGGGTTTCAAGGACATCAAGCGCTGGCAGCCCATGGAGAGCGATGTGCCGGCCCTCAAGGGCATCGAGTCGCACCAGAAGATCGTGGGCGACGAGGTGAACGTCTTTGAGTCCATCATCATGCAAGGCGTGAAGCGCTAGCCGGACGGAGCACAGGCCAAACCTGCGGGCTGTGAGTGAGCCGCCCTGCCGGTTGGATACCGGTGATCCGAGTTAGTTTCCCCTTGGTTCTGCGCCGGGCTTGCTGGTTAATTGGGGCAAGCCCGAACAACCTTCAGACCATGCAAATTCTCAACTCCCGCCGTCATTTCCTCAAAACCTCCGCCGCCGTCGCCGCTGCGACAACGCTGCCACAGTGGTTCCTCGAAGAGTCCGCCCAGGCGGCCACCAAGCCGTTGGGACCAAATGACAAGCCAGGGGTGGCGCTGATCGGTTGCGGCGGACGCGGTCGTGGCGTGGCCCGCGAGGCCGCCCAGCATGGGCAGATGCTTGCCGTTTGTGATTTGGATGAGGCCAACCTCGCGCAGGCCCTGAAGCTTTGGCCGGACGCCAAACCCTACAAGGACTTCCGCAAGCTGCTGGAGCGGGACGACCTCCACATCATCGTCAACGGCACGCCGGACCACTGGCACACGCTGGTGAACCTGGCGGCCTTGCGCGCGGGCAAGGACATCTACAGCGAGAAGCCGCTGACGCTGACCGTGGACGAAGGCAAGCGGCTGGTGCAGGCCGTGCGTGCCTCGAAGCGCGTGCTACAGACCGGCAGCCAGCAGCGCAGTGACAAGAACTTCCGCCTGGCTTGCGAACTGGTGCGCAACGGGCGCATTGGCAAGCTCAAGCATGTGAACGTCTGGCTGCCGCATGGCCGCCGCGAGGGGCCGTTTGAGAAGGCTCCGGTGCCGGCGGGGCTGGATTGGGACATGTGGCTGGGGCCGACGCCGAAGGTGGATTACGTCAAGGAGCGCTGCCACGTGACCTTCCGGTATTTCTGGGAATACTCCGGCGGCACGATGACGGACTGGGGCGCGCACCACAACGACATCGCCCTCTGGGGCACGGGGTTTGATCGCAGCGGTCCCGTGAGCGTCGAGGGACAGTCACTGGTTCCAATGATCCC
>CAIPBN010000757.1 GCA_903863315.1 uncultured Verrucomicrobiota bacterium
AAGCCTGGCCATCCGGGAGGAATACATCGCCTTCAACATCGCGACGACCGACGCGCAGACGCTGACGGGCCTCGTGACCGAACTGTCCAAAACCTCCGTGACCCTGCTGGACATCGGCGGCAACAAGACCGTGCTCTCGCGAACGAACATCAAGACCATGCAAGCCAGCCACACCTCGCTCATGCCCGAGGGGCTACTGGACGCGATGACCGAGCAGCAGGTGAAGGACTTGTTCGCCTACTTCATGTCGGGGGCACCAGTGGGGAAGAAATGAGCACTCACTCTTTGCCAACCCATGTTTCCCGCCGTCGCTTTGCCGGCGCGATGGCGGGAGCGGCGGCAGCTCCACTGCTCACCCCGTCCCTTTCCAACGCCGCAACCAAATGCCCGGCCAAGCGCAAGCGCGTCGCGCTCATCACCACCATCGTCCGCAAGTTCTCGCACGGGCAGCACTTCGTTGACCGGCTGCTCGAAGGCTACGGCTGGCACGGCGAACACCACATCTCGCCGCTGGAACTGGTTTCCCTCTACGTCGAGCAGTTCCCGGAGACCGACACGAGCCGCGACCGCAGCAAGCGGCACGGCGTAAAACTTTGCCCCACCATCGCCGAAGCCCTCACGCTCGGCACGTCGCGGCTCGCGGTGGACGGCGTGCTGATCATCGGCGAGCACGGCGATTATCCGCGCGATGCAAAGGGCCAGCCGCTTTACCCGCGCTTCCGCTTCTTCAAGGACGTGGTGAAGACCTTCGAGCGCACGAACCAGTCCGTGCCCGTCTTCCAGGACAAGCACTTCGCGATGGACTGGCGCGAGGCGCAGGAGACTTACCGCGACGCGCAACGCCTCGGCTTCCCGCTCATGGCCGGCTCGTCGCTGCCGGTCACGTGGCGCATCCCGGCGGTCGAGGTTCCACTCGGCACCCCGCTGGTTGAGAGCGTCAGCGTGGGCTACGGACACCACGGCTACTACGACATCCACACCATCGAGACCGCGCAGTGCATGAGCGAGCGGCGCGCGGGTGGCGAAGTCGGCGTGAAGTCCGTGCAAGCCTTCAAGAACGACGCCGTCTGGCGCTTGCTCGGCGAACGCGAATCCACGCGGCGCCTCTGCCTGGCCGCGCTCAACCGCAGCCAGACGCTCGCGCCGTTGCCGGGCTACACTTTCGCCGATCCGAGCATCGAGCATCTCAAGCGCGTCAGCCCCTTCGCGGTCGCCTATGTCTTCGAGCACCTCGACGGCTTCCGCACGACCATCTTCCACTTCAACGGCACGGGCACCGCGTTCAGCCGCGACACCGCCGCGCTGAACGACTTCACCTACGCTGGCCTTACGCAGCGCGGCGACGTGCTGTCCACGCTGATGTTCCTGCCCATGCCGCCGACGATGTCCACGCTGGCCAGCTTCTTCAGCCCGCTAGTGAATCACATTGAGCATATGGTCCTGACCGGCCAAACCTCCTGGCCCATTGAGCGCAACTACCTGACGACCGGCATGACGCTCTTTGCCGTGGACTCGCTCTACGCCGACGGCGCGCGCCTCGACACGCCCGACCTGCGCATCCGCTACCAGTCCATGCTGGGGCCGCATTTTTGGAGGGGCTGAACCACCGCGTAGGAGACGACGTCAGGAGTCTCTAACTTTCTCCAAACCCAAGACCCAATCCTCCAGACCCCAACCAGAGACTCCTCACGTCGTCTCCTACACCTTGAAGCCGCTCCGCCAAATCGCCTTCGTCCTCGAAGACTTCGCGCTGCAGACGCCCGCGCAGCAGCTCCTCGACCGCTTCCTCCTCGGCTACCGACGAGATGGCGGCTTCCACAAGGTCGAAAGCATCAAGGTGGTTGCACATCTGCCCGGTGGCGCGAACGAGGCGCTCGCCCGGCGCGTTGCCGAACTCGGTCTGACCCGCGCCGCCGATGTTGCTGCCGCCGCGCGCGATGCCGATGCCATCATCGTCGTGCCGCGTGCCGATTTCCCGACGCCTGCCGAAGGGAACGTCACCACCGTCCTCGCCCACGCCAAACGCGGTGCGTCGTGCTTTGTCTTCGGTGCGATCGGCTCAAATCTCGCTGCAGCACGCACGCTTGCGACCCTCGCCACCGCCCGTCAGGTGACGCTCGCCTCCGGCACCGCGCTACCGGTCACATGGCGTTTACCACAGGTGGACTTGCCCGCGAACGCGCCCGTGGACGAAGCAATCATCGTCGTGCAGGGCGCGTCGCCGCTGGCGGAACTGCACGCGCTCGACGGCTTGCTGCCCGTGCTGGAACGCCGCGCCGGTGGCGAGCGCGGGATGCGGCAGGTGAAGTTTCTGGAAGGCCGCGAACTGTGGCGCGCGGGCGACCGCCGCGAGTGGTCGTGGCCGCTCCTCTCCGCCGCGCTCTCCCGCTCCGACTCACCACAGGGCGACACGATTCTCGACGGACGCACGCAGGACTTGGTCGGCCTCGGCCTCGTGCCCAAGCTGGCGACGAACCCGCGAGGCTGGCTGCTGGAGCACACCGACGGCGTCCGCACCGCCCTGCTCGTGCTGGACGGCGTGGTCGCTGACTTCAATTTCGCCGTGCGCCTGGCTGACGGAAGTAACCTCTCCGCTCAACTCTTCCGCGCGCCCGTGCCCGCGCAAGAGCACTACAGCCAACTCGCCGCCTCGCTTGAGGATTTCTTCCGCACCGGCACGCCGCCCTGGCCCGCGTCGCGCAGCCTGCTCACCGCGGGTTTGCTGGATGCCTGCCGTCAGGCCGCCGCGCAACCGGGCGTTTGGTTGCGCACGCCGGAGCTTTCCCTGCGATGAGTCATCCAACGTCCATCAAGTGCCCCTCATGCAAGAAAACCGGCGACTGGTTCGCCACCCCGTTCGGCCCATTCTGCTCGAAGCGCTGCAAGCTCGTGGACTTGGGCAAGTGGTTCAGCGAGGAGCACGTCGTCTCCGAGCCGTTGCGCCCGGAGCACTTCAAGGGATACGACGAACTGCCGCCGGGCGAACACTTGGACAAGCCGGAGTGAACCGCCTATCGCGCCGGTCTGCGCCCAGCGCACGACGCGAACTAATGCTCGCAGAGCACCACCGCCGTCAGGGCGCTGGCGGCGGATTGACACCGAGCTTTCCGAGCGCCTGCTCCACGGCGCGCAAGTCCGCCGCCGTGCCCTGCACCACCAGCGCGCCGGTCTGCGGATTGAACTGCACCCGCGTGCCCGAGTTGGTTGCGCTGAGGCCGCTGACGCCGGCGGATTGGAAGAACTGGTGGACCAGTGTGTTGGCCGAGCTGGTGTTATTCTGCATCGCGGGAACAGCGGGCGGGACGACCGCCCGCACCGGGCCGGCCGCACCGACACCACCGGCCGGCGCGGCGGGTTGTCCGGCAGCCCCGTTGGCGGCTGCTGGCTGGCCGGCTTGCACTCCGATAACCGGGCTGGCCACGACACCTTGCAGACCTTGCATGAAGGCATCCGGACTGACGCGAAAGGTGCGGGAGAAGAGGGCGGAAGCGCCCGGACCGCGCGGGATGAAGGCCACGGCGTATTCTTCCACGGCAAATCCAGCGCAGCCTTCGGAGGTTTTGCAGATGGCGTCCAAGGCTTCGCGCAGGGTGAGGCTCTTGAGCGGCAGACTCAGGTTGACAAGAGTTTCGCTCAACGGCACCGGCTGCGCGGCTGGAATCGGGTTGCCGTTGGGGTCCAATGCCGGAGTGGCGGTGGTGGTGAGCGCGGTGCGGTTGACGTCGTTGATGAGAAAGTTCAGCCCCTTCTTCTCGGGGTCGAACTGTTTGGCGTCATCGGCGAGGCGCTTCACCACGTCCTTGAGCGGCACGCCGTCGAAGTGGATTTCCGGCAGAACGATTTGATCGAGCTTGCGGTTGATGAGCTGCGCGCCCTTGCTCG
>CAIPBN010000758.1 GCA_903863315.1 uncultured Verrucomicrobiota bacterium
GGTCCCCCGTGCGGCAATACCAGTGCGGGCTGGCCATGCGCCCGATGGTTTGCAACCGCTCAGTGCGGATGCGTTGCGTGGCCGGGTCGAACAACTCGTCGCGGACGTGGATGCGCTTGATGAGGCCGATGATGAGCCGGTTGTCGCCAATTTGCAGCGTGCCCCACTCCGTGCATTCCAAGCTGGCGGGCGACTCGGCAATGCGCGGCGGCCTCACAACCGACGACGGCAGCGTGGTCAACCCCGCGCTCGCCAACTCACTCTCACCGTAAGGCAGCGAGGCGGCCGTGCGGTTCATCGCCTCGGCGGTCGCCTCGTCCACCAGGTTCACCACGAACTCGTGCATCTGCCGGATGTTGCGCGCGGTGTCCTTGGGCGTGCCATCGTCGCGGTCGCCGGGGCAGAAGCCGAGGATGGGCGGGTTCGCACCGAGCAGATTGAAGAAGCTGAATGGCGCAAGGTTCACCACGCCATCCGGCCCGAGCGTCGTCACCCACGCGATCGGTCGCGGCGTGACGAGCGAAGCCAGCAGCGGGTAAGCGCGCTCGGCGTGTTGGCCTTCGAGGTCGAGTTCCATGTTGGAAAACAATCGGTGTGGCTGCGAACGAATTTAGACGCCAATAACCGATCAGGGTTGCCGAACATCCACCGCTGCACTGACGTCCGTGCGCGCGAGCGATGGCAACCACGTCATTGCCCATCAATAGCACTCAGGCGGCAACCAGCTTGCGTGGAGTCAATGCGACTCCACGCTTGCCGTTGGAGCGCCCACGCTGAAGGAATTCCACGTAGCTCTTGGAAAGCTTCAACCCGTGGCGGGCGGCATAGGCTGCTGGGCTTGGACCACACACTGCGGGGCGCTTTTCCTCCAGTGCTAGCAACTCGTCAAGCGAGCGAACCCGGCGGCTTTTGAGCTTCAGTTTCACTGCACTACTGTTCTACGCTTGGTGTCGTCGCGCAAGCATTTGCTCGCGCGATTTGTGCAACTCGTCGCGGCAGTGCTTCATCACCTCGTCTTCGATGAAGAAATGATCGAGGACCCGCTCGACCGCCAGTTGTTCCTCATACCACTCATGCGAGAATTCAGTGGCTTCGCCCCAGATGCACTCGATCTTGAGGGCCTCCGCGAGGGCAACGAGTTGGCGAAGCAGACCCACGCCCACCAGGCCGATTTGCTCCCGCCGCTTGGTTATGACGTGCGGATGAGTGGCAAAGAATTCCAGGAACAAGTGGTGGCACCAAGTCCGTCGCAGATAGGCAATGCCCAAGATCGGTGTCTGCGATTTCCAAGCAGGGCGGGCAACCAAGATCATTGCCAGTTCCGCTTTGGGGCGTCGCTTGATGCCCCTCACAAGCTCCTCCATGCTTGTCACCGAGTCTCCGGTTTGGTGGTAGTAGCTCCATCGAGTAGCAGCAAGGCGTGCAAACTCCACTGCATCATATGCCCTTTGGGCGATGCGCTCGTCACCAGGCAAGGGCTTCGGAATTCGCCAGCAAGCCAGGCCGCGAACATCGCGTGCGGTCGCGAAGTGAGCCTCGGCCTCGCGCCATACCCCATCAACTTTGACTGGAAACCGCATGTCCATTGGGAACTCACCTGACGATACCAAAGGCATAACTGCCAATGTCAGTGTTTCGCCGCTAATCAGGCGCGGCGTTCCTTGATGCTCTGCACGATGTCCGCCACCACCTGCGCCGTCGGCTTCGCGCCCTGCGGGCCGCCGGTGTGGAGGCGGACGGAGACGTTGCCGGCTTCGAGGTCGCGCGGGCCGAGGACGAGCATGGTGTGGACGCGCGCGTGCTCGGCGTTGGCGATTTTCGCCTTGATGGGTTCGTTGGTGAAGTCGCCGTCCACGCGGACGAAGTTCTGGCGCAGCTCGTGCATCAGCGCCTTGCCGGCGGCGAGGAGCGGGGCGTCGTCGCCGAGGGTGATGACGCGCACCTGGTCGGGCGCGAGCCAGAGCGGGAAGTTCCCGGCGTAGTGCTCGATGAGGAAGCCGATGAAGCGCTCGTGCGTGCCCAGCGGCGCGCGGTGGATGCACAACGGCGTCTTGTCCGTGTTGTCGCGGTCGCGGTAGGTGAGGCCGAACTTGGCGGGCACAGCGAAGTCCACCTGGTTCGTCGCGATGGTGAACTCGCGGCCGATGGCGCTCCACACCTGCACGTCAATCTTCGGCCCGTAGAACGCCGCCTCGTTGGCGACCTCCACGTAGTTGATGCCGGATTCGATCAACACCTTGCGCACCATGTCCTCGGTCTGCGTCCACAGCTCGGGTTCGTTGACGAACTTCTGGCCGAGCTTGGCGGGGTCGTGCGTGCTGAAGCGCATCTGGTATTTGCCGAGGCCGAA
>CAIPBN010000759.1 GCA_903863315.1 uncultured Verrucomicrobiota bacterium
ACCTCACCACTGCGACGGGGCGTCCGATGAAGCTGGTGAAGGAAGGTTCGAAGCCGGTGCAGGAGCTCTTCGGCTGAGTTTTAAGCCGGCAACCAACAGGACAATTTGGCAGGCGCGGCGGTCCGCGCCTGTCTTTTTTTGCACCATGTGACATTGTAGCATCCTTGCACCCGGGCCGGCCGGCTTTCAACTTGGGCGCGTCAGCCCCGGGTGCGGAATGCACCAACAACATTTGCGCTGGGTAGCGGTGCCAATGTTCAATTTCTGATCCACGAGCGGCTGCTTTGCAAGCCGTCGTTTTACGAATCCACCTGCCTGCTCCTGCCGTCCAACCCCGCCATGCGCCATTTCGTTTTCTGCTTCTGTGCATTCGTGCTGTCCGCGCCTCCGTTGGTGCGCGGCGCGTTTGACGGCCCTGGTTCCCTTTCGCCGCTGGATGCGCACCGGCTGGTGGTGGTGCGTCCCGCGGACTTCACGCCGGCTGCGGGCAAGGCCCCCGCACCGGTCAAAACGAAGGACACGACGTTTCCCACCGGGGCGGTGCCATTGACGGGCACGCTGTCGGCCCCGGTGAATGTCCGGTTTCCCGGTCGCTACACACTCTGGGTGCGCCTCGGCATCGCGGCCGGAGGGCGGCCTTCGGTGAAGACTTCGCTGAATCACGACCCCAAGGTGCTGCTCAGCGCCAGCATCGGCCAGGGTCCGGGCGCGGCGGGGCAGGGCGGACCTGCGGGCTTTGAGGCGTATCGCGCGCTCGCGGCCAAGGGCGGCGTGTTCAAGGACGTCGCCGTGCTGCCCGACGCAAAGTCCTCCACTGCCAAGGGCCGGGACACCGACGACCTCGACAAGGAACTCCGCGAGCTGTCCCGTGAAATCGCCGGGGGCAAAGGCGCAGAGGAGTGGGCCACCGCCGACCGTCTCGAAGAGTTTCAGAAGGCCCGTCCTTACTATTGGTGGAAGGCCGGCACCGCCGAACTCACGCCCGGCACGCACCAGCTTCGCATCGAGCCGCCAGCCGGCCTGCCAGCGGACGAAGCGCTGCTCGACGCCGCGTTCCTCACCACCAACGACAAGCTGCTCTACCCCTTCAACGGCGACCTCAACTCCCCGCGCGCCAGCTACGTGCGCTTCCGCCTCGACGCATTGCCGAAGGCCGGCGTGCTCGTCGCCGCGAGCTTCCGCGTCCACTATGACCCCTTCGCCTCGGGACGCGGGAACTTGAACCCCGACCGGCTTTCCGCGCTCAAGTCCGAGCCGCACGCGAAAACCGGTTTCACCCGCTGGTATCGCTTGCAGGACATCGAGCGCTCGCCTGCCTTCGGCGCGGGCGAAGCGCACTTGCAACTCAGCGTCACGCCCGCTGGCAAGGCGGAGGTGAAGCCCGCCGGGGCCTCGCAGTTCGCCGTGTTCCCGCATCAGGATTATGTGCTGCGGGAGATTGGCTGGGAGGAGCCGGAGGCCTTCACCATCTCGATGGCGATGGATTACGAGACGCACCTGCACAAGCTCCGCACCATCCGCGACCACGCGCGCGAGCACTACGAGTTCGCGATGCGCGCGACGGAAGGTCGGCTCTATCCGCTCACGCGCGGGGATCTCTATTTTGCCAACGGCTGGGGCGCGGCCACGGGGGACTGCGCGGACTACATGAACAAAACCCTGCGTCTGCTGGGGATGAACTGCGTGGGCGCGTCCGCCGAGCCCGTGAAGTATCGCCAGAACTACGGCTGGTCCAGCCAGGGCGGGCACTACTGGCCGCCGACGTTTCTGCCTTTCGACGAGGCGGACGCGCGCCGCCAATACGAGGCGCACTATCGCAACTTCTTCACCGCCCAGAAGGAGTTTTACCAGGGCACCACGGTCTTTCAGATTGCCGACGAGCCGGGCGAAATCTCGCGCGGCGAAATGTGCGCGCCGCTCTGGCGCTTCGGTCGCGACGAGCGCGGCGAGAAGTGGGAGGACGCCGTGGGCGGCAGCGACCTGCACACGCGCCGCAGCGATTACCACGACTGCGTGCTGGAGGGAAAAGTCGAGCAGCAGGGCCGCTGGTTCGGCTTCCGCGTGGGCTTGGATGATGCGCAAGACCCAAAGCGCTTTGCCTTCTGGCATCTGGGCGCGGTGAGTGTGAATCGTGAGATGAACCTCTCCATCGGCCGCACCGAGAAGGGCGTCGCCACGCACTCGGAGATGATCCGGCTGGGCGCGGCGGTGTCGCCGTCGGGCACGCCGTTCAAGATTGTTTATCATGGCACTTCCGCCGCGCTTTACCTGAACGGGAAGATGATTCAACAGCAGGACGGCATCGCGCCGCGCGGTGGCTTCGGCTTCACCGGCCCGCCCAAGACCATTCGTGAGCTGCGCATCCGCCCGTTGCAAAAGACCGAGTTTCTCGCCGCACTCGACGCTGCCGCGCAGCAGAAGAGCGAGTTGGCCGACCTCGGCCTCGACGACGCGGGCGGCAAGGCCGGCCCGGCAAAGGCGAAGAGTCTGGATCAGTTCGTCACCGAGGACTGGATGTCGGCGGGCGGCATGGCGCAGGCGCACCTCGGGTTCCGCAAATGGCTTGCCACGCGCGGCGTGCAGCCCGCGCTCTTCGGCGCGAAGTCGTGGGAGGATGTGCGCCCGCTCACCGTCGCGAGCCTCGTGCGTTCGCCCGAGGACGCGCGGCTCTTCTACTGGAGCCGGCAGTTCAGCGGCTGGCTCACGGCGCGGATGTTCAACCTCTCCGCCGAGGCCATCCACCAGTTCGCGCCCAACCCGCAGATGCGCGGCTTTGTGGCGCTCAGCGGACACTCGCTGTATTTCCCGAGCGAACAGCCGCTCGACACCTTCCAGCTCGCCGCCGGTCCAGCGATGACGCCGGGTATCAGCGACTGGATGTCGCTCGGCAGTTGGTTTTGGGACAGCCATCAAGCCGTCGCGTTCAGCATCGCGCCCTACAACGCCGGCGCGCGCCGTTACGGCCAGGAGCCGCTCACGCGCCCGATGATGCACTGCGTCGGCCCGTCCACGCTCCGCGCCTACACGATGCTCGGCAACAACGCCCGCGTCCTGAGCTACTGGGCTTACGGCCCCAGCTACGCCGTCACGGAAGGTTACTGGTCCGACAGCGAAGGCAGTTACGAGCAGGCCCACCGCATCAACAACCGCGCCGCGCAAGTGGACGACATCCTCGCTCGCTCGCAGATGCGCCCCAGCCGCGTCGCGATGCTCTACTCGATGGCGAACGAATACTGGAACGCGCAAGCCAGCTTCGCGGACAAACGCGCCGCCTTCCTCGCGCTCTCGCACGAATACTTCCAGCCCGAGCTGGTCACGGAGGAGCAGGTCGCCAGTGGCGCGCTGAAGCACTACGACGCCCTTTACGTGCTCGATCCCATCGTCGCCACGCCCGCCCGCGAGCAGATTGTTGCGTGGACGCAGGGCGGCGGCTTGCTCTGGGCGTGCGCGGAAGCGGGTTCGCGGAACGAGTTCAATGAGCCGGCGGACTTCATCAAAACGCTCGCGGGCATCGAGCGCGACTTGCCGGAGACCGGAGCCATCGCCACGAAGAAGCGCGTCGTCGCCAAGCCCACGGGCGAGAAAGCCGCCGTGCCCGTCGTGTCCGCCGAGAAAGGCCAGCCGGACTTCCGCTCGCACGCAGTCGCGACCAACGGCCTCACGCGTGTGACGAACCCTCCGTCCGCCCGCGTCCGCGCCCGTTACGACGATGGCTCGCCCGCGTGGCTCGAAGCTGCGGCGGGCAAGGGCAAAGTCGTCTTCCTCGGCCACCGCTGCGGCCTGACCTACACGCAACAGAAGTCCCGCGTGGCCGGGCAACATCCCATCTTCGCGGATACGGGCCGTGTCAGCCTCACGCGCCCGCTGATCGAGGCGAAAGTCGAGCGCGAGCTGATTGTTTCCGACCCCGTGGTGATGGCCTCGCCGATGAGTTCCACCGACGGCACGGTGATTCTGCTGCACAACATGCAGCCCACGCCGCGCCGCGACTTGAAGGTGAGCCTGCGCGAGCCCGCCGCGCCCCACAGCGTCGCAGCCTTCACCGGTGGCGACTTGCGTCCGGTGCCGTTTGAGTTCCGCGACGGCCGCGTCACGCTCACGCTGCCGGAGCTGGCTGCCGAGCAGATGATTCTCGTGCGCCGCAAAGCCGCGCCTGCCGATCCGCGCCTCGCCGAATTGCGCGCTCGCACGGAGGCGCAGTTGAAGTCTAGCGACACGGTCGCGCTGGCCGCTGGCGCGTGGACCGCTGGCTTTCACGCCGACTGGAAACTCGGCGACGCAATCGCCCCGCTGCTCACCCACGCGCGTTGGGAAGTCCGCCGGGCCGCCGCTGAAGCGCTCGGGCGCATCGGCCACGCGTCTGCCGCCACTGCGCTCCGAGCCGCGCTGGAGAAGGAGAAAGACTCGCACGTCCTCGGCGACGCGCTTGTGGCCTTGGCTCGCCTGCGCCACGCCGAGGCCGCCGCGCTCTGCGACCGTTTCGCCACGACTCACCGCGATGGCTACGTCCGCCGCCTCGCCATCGAGGCTTGGCGCGAGCTCGCATCCGACACCGCGTCCGCCAAGCCCGCGACGGACGCGGCCGTTCGCGCGCTCGGCGATGGCGACTTGCGCGTGCGCCGGGCCGCTGTGGCGCTGCTGGGTCGCGTCGCGCCGGAGCGCGCCGTGACGTTGGCGGGCGCCAGCGGTGAAGTGGCTACCGACCCGGCGCTCAAGGCCGAATGGGCAGCAGCGTTGGCAGGCAACGACGCTGCCTTCGCCGCGTGGCAAAAGGCTGGCCGCCCCGGTGGCGTGGAGTTGCTGCTGGCCGTGGCCGCGATACGCGCGACGCCGGAGCTGGCCGCTGTGCTGTTGCCGCTGGTCGGAAAACTCGATACGTCCCAAGCCCCGGCCTTCGCCCGCGCCGCCGAGCGCCAGCGCAACCCCGCGCTGGCCCGCGCGTTGTTCCAGCAACGGGCTGCGCTTCCGCCCGCGCTTGCGACCCATCTGCCGACAATCCTCGAACACACCTTTGAAGCGCGGATTGGTCACTCGCTTGCGGACTGGGAGCAGTGGCTGAAGTCCGCCGGCTGATGCTGGCGTGGTGGCCGCTCGTTTCGCCCCTTGCTCAAGCTCGCCTTGTTTCGCACTGAAGTGCCTGCCGCTGGCCGGGCATCGACCAGCCGGTTTCCGGGAAAAGTATTACCCTCGTGCTGGGACAGGTGATAGCTTCCGCGCCGTTTTAGAGCGCCATTTCGCATATGGGACTTTCAGTCGATTCAACCCGCTTTGCCGTGCAGGCCTGGCAGGCAGGCGTGCGTTTCGATCGCACGCTGGCCTTGGGCCACCAGCACATGATGGTGGGACCTGAGCGCATCGAGGCGCTGTTGCAGGAGCACGGAGCCTGGCCTCCGCCCGGCGGGGAGCAGGCGCTGCACGCGGCCCTGCGTGGCAATGGCTGGCGATTCGCGGAGTTCCTGCGGGCGCTGGGCGCACAGCAGGTGGATTCCGTGGATGCCTCGCCCTACGAAGGGGCAACTTTGGTCCACGATCTCAATCAGCCCATCCCGGCGGAGTGGGAGTCGCGCTACGACGTGGTGGTGGACGGCGGCACGCTGGAGCATGTGTTCAACTTTCCGGTGGCGATCAGCAACTGCATGCGGTTGGTAAAGCCCGGCGGACATCTCCTGCTCCTCACGCCGACGAACAATTACTGCGGCCACGGCTTTTACCAGTTCAGTCCGGAGCTGTTGTTCCGGGTCCTGTCCCGGGAGAACGGTTACGAAGTGCGGCGCATGGTCGCGCTGCAGGATGGGGCCGCTGAGAGCAGCCTGTTCGGGGTGAAGTATCCTTATTGCTTCGGCGGGGACTGGCATGAGGTCAACGATCCGGCCGCCATTCGGCAGCGCGTCAATCTGGTCAGCACCCTGCCCACGCTGCTCATGGTGCTCGCGCGGCGCACGGAGGCGGTGATGCCCTTCAAGACCACGCCGCAGCAGAGCGACTACGTCACGCAGTGGCAGGAGGGCGATGTGAAACCGCCCAATGCCCAGCCGGCCGCCGCCGGCGGATTGGAGGCCTGGCTGCGCGGGCGTTTCAGCGAGACGTTCTGCCGGGAAACGCTTCCCCGGTTGGCCTTCCTGCTGGACCCCTTCCGACTCCGGCGGTTCCGCCGGCAGTTTTCCTTCGCGAACCGGGATTGCTTCCGACCGGTGGACAAGGCCGCCTCGCCTTCCGCCTCGAAGCCGCCAGCCAGCGGGCAACAGTAACTGATAACTGCCGAGTCCGGCTGTTTCCGTCTCACTCAATCGGTTGCCAGCAGCCGCAGTTGGGGAACTTTCGCCTTCGCCATCTCGCCCCGCCAGGCCTGCGTCTGTTCGCGGGGCAGCTTGTTGAAGGTTGCGTGAGCAAGCGGTGCGACGGCGGTGTTTGAAGTGTTGGTGAGAAAGGTGGTGAACACACGCCACTCAGGGTCGGTCAGCTTGCCGAGGCTGGCGGCGAAGTAGGCGCTGTCATGCTTCGCGCGCGCCTCCATGTCCTGCACGCTGCGCAGCTCGGTCTGCGCCAGTCGGCGTTGCGCGGGCGTGAGGCTGAAGGCCATGCCACCGTAGAGCGTGTTCAGCACGGACTTGCGACCGCTGTGCAGTTCCGTGAGCCGGCGCAAGGCTTGCGCGTAGTGGTCCAGGGAGGCGGTAAAGTCCACCGTCGCCCCGAGCCGGCGCAGGACGGACGCGGCGAGCAGCTTCTCCGTGCCGCCAGCCAGATACTCGGTCACCAGCGGAGCCGCTGCCTGGTCGTTGATCTCGCCGATTGCCACCAGGGCGGCGCGGATGCACTCAACGTTCTGCTCCTTCAAGCCCTTCGCCACGAGTGCGCTGTGTGCCTTGTTCTTGGCGAGGCCGAGCACGCGGTAGCCCACGCGCCGGAGCACGTCGAGGTCGCTCTGCGCCATCTGCACGCCGAGTGGCGCAAAGTTCGCGTCCATGAACGGCCCGGCGGCCTCGACCACGGCGGTAAGCAGTTCCGTGTCCGTGACCTTGTTGTCGAGCGCCACGCGCAGGACGGTCTGCGCGGTCTCGGTGTCCACAATGTTGTCGCGCGCGCTGCGGAGACGCTTGGCCAGCTCGGGGGCGGCGAGGCTGGAGGCGTCCAGCATGAGGTCGTCCGGAAGAACCTTCTTCTTGTCGAGGGCGCGCTTGGCGATGGTCTTGGTGCTGACCGCTTCGGAACCCTTCGCCAGATGCGTCAGGCACGCGGCAAGCACGCGCGGCCACTCGGGCGACTGCCAGTAGGGCAAGGCACCTTTCACCGGCTCGCCATGGGGATTCGCCAGCACCACGATGACGCGGCCTGCGCCGAAGGTGCTGATCACGATGGCCGGGAGCGCGCCGGCCTTGGCCAGCACTTCCGCGCCGGGCTTCACCGGTGACTGGTCCACTTGGAACGCCGCGCCCGCGCGCGCCCAGTCCACCTTCGGGAAGAAATCCGTCCGCGTGGCGGTCATCGCAAAGCCCGTCGCGTTCGTCGCGAGGTTGCCTTGGTTGGTGATGGTCACCGGCAGCAGTTCGGCCAGTGACGTGTTGCGGTCCGCACCCTGCGAG
>CAIPBN010000760.1 GCA_903863315.1 uncultured Verrucomicrobiota bacterium
ATCGGGTCCAGCGCGCTGGCCGGCTCGTCCATCAGGAGGATCTCCGGCTTGATGGCGATGGCGCGGGCGATGCACAAGCGCTGCTGCTGGCCGCCGGAAAGTCCCAGCGCGCTGCCGTGCAACCGGTCCTTCACCTCGTCCCACAGCGCCGCCCCGCGCAGACTCTGCTCCACGGCGGTGTCCAAGTCGGACTTCGCCTTCATGCCGTGCAGTTTGAGGCCGTAAGCGATGTTGTCGTAGATGGATTTGGGAAACGGGTTCGACTTCTGGAACACCATCCCGATGCGCTTGCGCAGCTCAATCACATCCACGTCCGGGCTGTGGATGTCCTGACCGCCGACCTTGATGGAGCCCGTGATGCGGACCGAATCGATGAGGTCGTTCATCCGGTTGAAGCAGCGGAGAAACGTGGACTTGCCGCAGCCCGAAGGGCCGATGAAGGCGGTGACGCGCCGCTCGCCAATGGTGAGCGTGATGTCCTTCAACGCCTGCGCCGGACCGTAGAAGAGGTTGACCCGCTCGCTCGTGATGAGGGGGGCACCCGCGCCATCGGCCGGTTTGCTTTGGTTCAACGTGACTTGGGAGGGGGAGAAAGCAGCCATACGTCAGTGGGAGGCGCGCATCCTTTTGCGCACCCGCGCGCGCACAATGACCGCAACCAGGTTCAGCGAAAGTGTCAGCAGCAGCAAGGCCAGCACGGTGGCAAACAGAATGGGCCGCGTCTTCTCGATGTCCGGCGACTGGGTGCTGAGGATGAAGACGTGATACCCGAGGTCCATGAACTGGTCCGTCAGCGAGTGTGGCAGGTCGCGCATGTAATACGCCGCACCGGTGAACAGGATGGGAGCCACCTCCCCGCCCGCGCGGCCAACGGCGAGGATGCCGCCAGTGAGGATGCCCGGCAACGCCTCGGGCAGAACAATCTTGATGATGGTTTCCAGCTTGGTCGCACCCAGCGCGAGACTCGCTTCCCGCAGGCCGGGCGTGATGGCACGCAGCGATTCCTCCGTAGCCACGATCACCAGCGGCAGGGTCATCACCGACAAAGTCAGCGAGGCCCATACGATGGCTGGTTTGCCCCACAACGGCTCGGCCGCGCCGCCATCCAGCCCGCGTCCGATGAAGCTGATGAAGAAACCCAATCCGAACAGGCCGAACACGATGGAGGGCACCCCGGCCAGATTGTTAACCGCGCCGCGAATAACCCGGGTGGTGAGCGCCGTGGAATGCGCATATTCCGTCAGGTAAACCGCCGTGATCACGCCGACCGGCACGACCACGATCGTCATCACCAGCACGCGCAGCGCGGTGCCGATGACCATGGGCAGCACCCCGGCCTTGTTCACATCGAACATGTCCTGGTCCGCGCTGCCCGTGAGGAAGCGCCACGAAAACGTCCCCCAGCCGTGCCACACGATGTTCGCGATGATGATGGCCAGGATTGCGAGAATGAACAGCGTGGCCAAGCCCGTGATGCCCGTGAACGCGAAGGACGCGAAATCGAAACCGCGCGAGCGGAAGTCCAAGCGACTGGCTTTGGCATCCGTGGCGGTCATTTCGCCTTCCCCTCCAGCCGGCCCTTGAGCCGGTGCATGATCAGGTCGCCCGCCAGGTTCGTGAGGAACGTCACCACGAACAGCATCGCTCCGATGAGAAAGAGAATCCGGTAGTGGTGCCCGCCGAACACCGCCTCGGCAAGTTCCGCCGCAATGGTCGCGGTGATGGAGCGCGTGGAATCAAACAGGCTGAACGACATGATGCTCGCATTGCCGCTGGCCATGAGCACCACCATCGTCTCGCCAATCGCCCGTCCGAAGCCCAGCACCACGGCGGCGAAGACGCCAGGCGCGGCTGCCGGCAGCACGATTTGCCAGGCGGCCTGCCACTTGGAAGCGCCCAAGGCCAGTGCCGCCTGCGTATAGGCGCGCGGCACGCTGGTGAGGGCATCCTCCGCAATCGAGAACACCACCGGGATGACCGCCAAGCCCAGCGCAATGCCCGCGACGAACGCGTTCAACCGGGACTGATAACCAAAGACGCCTTGCAGAAACGACGCCAGCACCATGAGCGCGAAAAAGCCCAGCACCACCGAGGGCACGCCGGACAAAAGCTCAATCGCCGGCTTCAGCCATTCCTTCATTGTCGGCGAGGCGAGCTGCGAGACATAC
Organism: uncultured Verrucomicrobiota bacterium; assembly: GCA_903863315.1. Taxonomy (GTDB): domain Bacteria; phylum Verrucomicrobiota; class Verrucomicrobiia; order Limisphaerales; family SXTU01; genus SXTU01. Next base: position 2,169 of record CAIPBN010000760.1, read on the forward strand.
AGCGCGGCGGCCAGCGCCAGCGGCACGCTGAACAGCAGCGCGACGGCGGTGGTCTTGAGGCTGCCGATGATGAGCGGCATCAGATTGTATTTGTGGATGCGGCCGATGGGCTGCCAGACGTAGCGGTCCTCCGGCCGGCTGTCAGACCACTGGTGCGGCTGGAACAGATAGCGCCACTCGGTCGTGTTGAGCGTGGCGTCCTTGTCCTTGGGCGCTTCCTTGGCCTCCTCCTCGCGCACCTCCATGAGCGCCTGCAGGGCTTCCTTGTCCAGTTGCTTGAACTCAGCCGCGGTCAAACCCAGATACGTGCGCAGCTCCTCTGGCTTGAGCTTGTCCATCTCCTTCGCGGCAATGACCGGGCGGGCGGCGGCGCTGTTCATCTTCCCGAGCACCAGCGGCAGGGCCTCCCGCGCGACGAACACGAAGATGAGGAACACCATCAGAATCGCCGTGAGCGAAACGAGGAAGATGAACTTCTCGGCGAGCCACTCCAGAGGCCGGGCCTGATGCCCGCGATGGATGCCCATCCATCCGACGGTGCGCTTGGCATTGGCAGGAGTGTTCGTCACGCGCGCCTAAGTTAAGAAGGCCGGGCGGAGTTGACCAGCAACCTTCTGGTGACAACCCTGCCCGGCATCCGGCGAATCACAGGAGAAACTGGATTCAAGGGGAATGCAGGCTTACTTCCGCAAATCCTTCGGCAACGGGAAGTAGCCGACATCCTTCACGACCTTCTGGCCTTCGTCGCCCCGCAGCCAAGTGAGGTAGCTGGCGATGTCGCCCTTGTCCAAGGCCGGATTGACGTAGATGTAGAGGTAACGCCAGATGGGATAGAGTCCCTTGATGACATTCTCCTCCGTCGGCTCCACCGCCGGTGAAGCATCGTCCTTCTTGACCTTCAAAGACTTTGCCCCCGCGCCGTAAGCTGCGCCGCCGTAGCCGATGCCGTGCTTGTCCTTCGCCACGGCCTGCAGCACCGCTGCGGTGCCCGGCATGGTCTGGGCGGTGGCGGCGAAGTCCTTGCCCGACAGCACATGCTCCTTGAAGAACTCATACGTGCCGGAGCTGTTCTCGCGGCTGTAAACCGTGATGCGCGCATCCGGTCCGCCCACCTGCTTCCAGTTCGTGGTCTTGCCGTTGAAGATGTCGGCAATCTGCGCGACGGTCAGTTCCTTCACCGGGTTGTCCGCACTGACGTAAACACTCAGGCCGTCCAGACAGACCTTGTATTCGGTCGGGCGCTTGCCAAACGCCTTGATGCAGGTGGCCTGCTCGGTGGGCTTGATTTTGCGCGAGGCGTTGCACAGGTCGGTGCTCTTGTTTTGGAGGGCGGCCAGGCCAGTGCCAGTGCCGCCGCCGGTCACTTGAATCTTCGTTTCCGGGTGCTTGGACATGTAGGTCTCGGCCCATTTCTGGGCGAGCACCACGAGGGTGTCTGAACCCTTGACGGTGATGTTGCCGGCCTGCACAGAGGCGGCGAGGATGAGGGTTGCCGCCAGCAGCGCGCAGCGGCGAAGGGAGGAGGTCATATTTTTCATTACGGCTAGTTTAAGGAGTGAATGTGTCAATCAGATGGCGCTCAGGTTAAGAATTCAGGCGCGCGGGTTTAGAAGTTCCACTGCAACTGCATGCCCACACGGTTCGCATCCTCCGTGGTGGCGTAAGGAAACGTGCGCGTGTTCGTGCGCTCAAAGGAGCGGGTGTAAACCAAGGTCAGCTCCACTTCCGGCCAGGGTGACCACTCGACGCCCAGATCCACTTCGTTGATCTTGGATGCCGGGGCGTTGCCGCCGAACTTGCGGCCACCATCGTAGAAATTCCATCGGGTGAAAGGAAACAGGAGCCCGTAGCTGGTCATCTGCCGGTAGTTCAACTGCACATAGCCACCGTGCAAGAACTCGGAGGTGATGCTGCGGAAGTTGGAGCTCAGTTCCGGCCCCTCGCCGACGTTCCACTCCGCCTCGATGCCAAAGGGCTGCGGATACCAAATCGCGCTGACGCCGGCGCGCCGATCCACCACACCACCCGAGGCGGCCACGGGCACAAGTGCCGGAGCTCCGATGGCCGAAACGGTGGGCACAAACCGCCCGTGATACGCCTGCGCGCCGAGCTCGAAGAACTGGCCGTTCGCCAGTTTGAACGGGTAGCTGGCCCGCGCCAGGACGTGCGGCTCGCCATTTGAATCAGACCGGTTCGGGCCCTGACCAGAGTAAGCCCCCACGGAAACCACGCCGTAATCGCCGGAGCCTTTGAGCCCGAGCCGGACCAGATCCTTGAACCGCGCCCGCGCCTCCTGCGAAGCCCACATGAAGAAAACGCCCACATCCCGCTCGCCTTCCGCCGCGCTGTTCAACGCATCCGGCCGCTCCAGTGGTCCACGGTTCTGGCTCGACTGCAAGTTGACCCAGCCGAACGGCACCTTGCTCTGACCGACGCGGAAGCGAAACTCCTTGTCCTTGTCCAGTGCGATGTCCGCATACAGGTCGCGCATCTGCAAACCCGTGTCGCCCGTGCCGCCCACCGAAGCGTTGTAGTCCGACTGCCCATAAAGAAAAAGGTGATCGGTCACATCGCCGCTCAGGATGAAGCGGCCACGACGAATGCCAAACGATTCCGCCTCCCGCACCATCCGATCCGCCGGCACGTCCAGCTCGGGACCGTTCCGGCTGAACACATGATTGAAGCGGAACTGCACATAGCCGCGCAGGCTGATGTGCTCATACCACTTGTCCTTGAGCGCGCTCCGCACCAAGGCCGAGGAAGTCCCGTCGGTCAGGCCCTTCAACTCCGACACCGCTTTCCTTTGCTGCTGCAGATCGGACTCGATGCGTTGCAAGACCCGCTCATCCGCCGCCAGCCGGTCCTCGAAGCTGGGTGGACGGGAGAGCCCGGGCGCAACGGGAGCCTGCTCGCTGGATTTGACCAGGTCCTTGTATTCCTGCTCGGTGAGGGAGCCGCGATCCCGCAGGACCTTGAGCAGCTTGAGCATCGCCTCATCCGCCGCCGAGGCGGAGAGCGCCCAGCCGCAAGCAGCAGCCACGGCAAAGGCCGCCAGTTTTTTCATCGCCCCGTCTGGTTTATGTCGAATTTGTGTCATCTGAATTGCACGCAGGTGAATCTTTGTAACTTTCAACGGCCTCAGGCTGGCGAGGCACGGTGACAACCGTATGTCTTGATTGTTACGATTCGGTTACGACGGCGTGTCCTCCGAATGCGGCAGGTGTAACTCAGATCGGGAAAACCAACCTTCTGCCCTGAACCCGACACCAAAGTTGAAGATCATGGCAAGGGTGGGAAAGGCTTCGAGCTTCCGGCGGGGACCAATCAAGCGGTGGCTTGCCTGCGCAACGTGTTTTCATCCATCCGCGTCATCTGCGTCATCTGCGGTTCTCCCTTCGGAAGAAACGCCGCCTGAGATTCACCGTCCGGGAGGAACCGGTGCCTGGATGGCTCCGCGATCCAGCAGCTTGTCCGCCGTGCGGTGCCGGGAAGACACCACTCCGGGCGAAAACCACCCGCCCAGGAACACCACCACCGCGATGATCACGATGCCCACCCGCTCGACCGGCGTGACTTGCAGGGACACCGACGTGGTGGGGCGCTTGCCGGCGAACAGCGCGAAGTAGGCGCGCATGATGGCGATGCCGTTGAGCATGGCCGCCACCGCGAGTGTGCCGCTGACCCACAGGCCCTGCTCCACGCTGCCGCTAATCAGCAGCTCCATCGGCACAAAGCCGATTGTGCCGGGGAAACCAACGCTGGCGAGGCCGGTAATGAGAAAGCACACCGCGAGTCCCGGCACCTGTTCGTAATAACCATGATGCTCGCGCAAGGACAGCGCGCCAAACCGGGCTTCCAGCGCGCGGATGGAAAAGGCCAGGCCCGCCAGCGCCAGCATGGAGGACATCCACAAACACAGCGCGGCGGTCAGCCCGTTCGAGGTGTGCAGCATCACCGCAAACAGCACCAGCGAGGTCTGGCTCACGCACAGGTGGGCGTAGAATTTCCGCGTTTCCTCCTGCACCACCGCCATGCCGCCGCCATACACGGCGGTGACCAGGCAGGCCACACTGGCCGCGTCCAGCATCCAGGCCGGCGTCGCTGGGAGCAACAAGCGCAACGCGGCCAGCACCTCCAAGAGCGGCAGGACAAACACCATCGCGGCCCCATACTTGGCACTTTGGAACAGCGTGGGCAGCCAGCCGTGCAACGGTGCGATGCCGCCACGCAGCAGCAAGGCCAGCAGCAGCAGGCCATAGCCCAGTTCCTGCCCGTTCTCCGCCATTCGCCAGCCCACGATCAGCAGGGGAACGAACAGCAGCATGTGCAGCAGGAACCCCCGGGCAGGCGAGCCCCGGCTCAGCAAGTCCCAGAATGGCAACAGCACACCCAGCGCCAGCAGCGTGACAATCCCCCAGCCGTCTTGCGCGGTCACCGCGCCGAGGTTGACGAAGGCCGCCAGCAGCAGCCGGACGCACACCATCGGAGACACCCGTGATTTCGCGGTGCCCAGCAGGGTAAGGAAATGCAGTAGCGCGAAGGCCGGCAGCATCGGGGCCGCGACTTCATCCACCGCAAAGCCGTGCCACGAACGCACGGCTCCCTCCGTGAACGTCAGCCCCGCGCCGGTGGCGCAAGCCAGGGTGCCGATGAGAAAGCCCAGAGAGCTGCGGGCCGCCGTGTTGGGAGTCTTGATCAACGCCGCCACCGCCGCGCCGATCAAGGGCAGCAGCAGCGTCAGTTCAAGCCAGGGCCAGGCGGACAAGTTCATGACGGTGGACGAGGTTCGGCCTTGGACTGCGCGACCGGCGGACGTTCACCATCCAGCAGCCGCGCCCACCGTGTTTCCAGTGCGTCCAGCGCCCGGAAACTGGCGACGAACGGACGCGCGACACACTTGTCGAGGAGGGAATCCAGATAGCCGCGCTCCAAGGCGAAACGGTAGAGCCAGCGCTGGAGCCCCGGGGCGAGCCGCCCTTCCCACATCACGCCCTCCTCCCGTGGCCGCGCCCCGATGGCGTTTTCGAGCTGATGATGATCGTGCAGGAGGCTGGGGGCGCGGAGGAATTGCAACGTGCGCAGGCACGCATGTCCCA
>CAIPBN010000761.1 GCA_903863315.1 uncultured Verrucomicrobiota bacterium
AGACGTGGGTTATCTGCATCGCGGCGACGAGAAAATCGCCGAGAACATGACCTACACCCAGTTCATCCCTTACACGGACCGGCTGGATTACCTCGCGCCGCTGGCGAACAACGTCGCCTACGCGCTCGCCGTCGAGAAACTCCTCGGCATCGAGAAGCAGCTCCCGCCGCGTTGCCAATACATCCGCGTCATCTGTTGCGAGATGGCCCGCATCTCGGCGCATTTGCTCGGCCTTGGCGCGTTCGCGATGGACATCGGCGCGCTCACGGTCTTCCTGCACACGTTCACGGAGCGCGAGAAGATTTACTCGCTTATCGAGCGGCTCACTGGCGCGCGATTCACGACAAGCTACACGCGCATTGGCGGGCTTTCGCGGGATTTGCCGCCGGGCTGGGCCGACTCGCTCCGCAAGTTCTGCGACGAGGTGGAGGTCAACTTCGCCGAGTCCGAAACGCTGCTCACGCGCAACCGCATCTTCGTGGACCGCACGCGGAACGTCGGCATCATCTCACGCGCGGACGCGATTGATTACGGCCTCACCGGCCCGAACCTGCGCGGCAGCGGCGTGGATTACGACGTGCGCAAGGCGCATCCGTATCTCGTCTATGGCGAGCTGGACTTCGAGGTGCCCGTCGGCTCCGTCGGCGACAGCTACGACCGCTACCTCGTCCGCATGGAGGAGATGCGCCAGAGCGTGCGCCTCATCCGCCAGTGCCTCGCGAAGCTCCCCGGCGGCGACGAGAACGACTCAAAGGAGCCCATCAACGTGCCCGACGGTAAAATCGTTTTGCCTGCGAAGGACAAGGTGCTCACGAGCATGGAGGAGTTAATTCACCAGTTCATGCTGGTGACGCAGGGTGTGAACGCACCGCCCGGCGAAGTCTATTTCGGCGCGGAGAACCCGAAGGGCGAGCTGGGCTTCTACATCAACTCGCGCGGCGGCGGCACACCGTATCGGCTGAAGATTCGCGCGCCATCGTTCTGCAACCTGAGCATCCTGCCGCACGTGCTGCCCGGCCACATGATGAGCGACGCGGTGAGCATCCTTGGCTCGATTGATTTTGTGATGGGAGAATGTGACCGATGAGCTTCGCCGTCCCCGCCAATCTTGAAGTCCAGCTCGACGAGCTAGTCACGCACTACCCACAGAAGCGGAGCGCGTCGCTCATGCTCCTGCACGCGTTGCAGGAACACTTCGGCTACATCTCGCGTGACGCCGTGGAGTGGACCGCCCGGAAGCTCGGCCTCCAGCCCATCAACGTTTACGAGCTGGTCACGTTCTACCCGATGTTCCGGCAGGAGCCGCTCGGCAAAACGCACATCAAGGTCTGCCGCACGTTGAGCTGCGCGCTGGCCGGCAGCGGCGAGCTGCGCACGCACTTCTGCTCGAAGCTCGGGCTCGACGCCCACAAGCACGTGGCGCAAACCACGCCGGACGGGAAGTTCACAGTGGAGTTCGTCGAGTGCCTCGCCGACTGCGGCAACGCGCCCGTGGTGCTGCTGAACGAGGACTTGCTGCCCAAGGTCACGCCCGCGCAGGCGGACGAAATCGTCGCGAAGGGGAAGTCGAAATGAAACCTTGGTTGCCCGACATGGATTTGAACCATGACAAACAGATTCAGAGACTGTTGTGCTACCATTACACCATCGGGCAGTCCATAGCGCGGGGCAAAGTAGGGATTTCCAACTGAGAGTCAAGCCGCCATGCCCCAGGAACACCGCCTAATTCTCAAGCACGCCGACCAGCCCGGTTACACGCCGGACCTGGAGTGCTACCTCCGCCACGGCGGCTACGACGCGCTCAAGAAGGTGCTTGCGCTCGCGCCGAAGGACTTGCCCGACGGCAAGAAAATGTCCCCGCAGGAGCAGGTGCGCGAGGACGTGAAGGCCTCCGGTCTGCGCGGTCGCGGCGGTGCGGGCTTCAGCGCGGGCATCAAGTGGTCGCTTGTGGACCGCCGCAGCGGCAAGCCCATCTACCTCATCTGCAACGCCGACGAGTCCGAGCCGGGCACGTTCAAGGACCGCCAAATCATTCACAAGGACCCGCACCAGCTCATTGAGGGGATGATTCTCTCCTGCTGGGCGAACGACGTGAAGCTCGCCTACCTCTACATCCGCGGCGAGATGCCGCAGGGCGCGAAGCTGCTGAACAAAGCTCTCGACGAGGCGCGCGCGAAGAACTTCCTCGGCAAGAACATCCTCGGCTCCGGCTACGACCTCGAGATTTACGTGCATCGCGGCGCGGGCGCCTACATCTGCGGCGAGGAGACCGGCCTCATCGAATCGCTCGAAGGCAAGCGCGCCTATCCGCGCATCAAGCCGCCCTACTTCCCCGCCGTGCTGGGCCTCTACATGTGCCCGACCATCGTGAACAACGTGGAGACCCTCTGCCACGTGAAGCACATCGTGAACATGGGCGCGGCCGAATACGCCAAGCTCGGCACGCCCAACAACACCGGCACCCGCATCGTCAGCCTCAGCGGCGACGTGAAGCGCCCCGGCTACTTTGAAATCGAGGTCGGCAAAGTCACCCTAGGCGAACTCATCAACGACCCCGCGTTCGGCGGCGGCCTGCGCGACGGGCGCAAGCTCAAGGCCATTATCCCCGGCGGTTCCTCGTCGAAAATCCTCAAGGCCGGCGAGACCTTCAAACTCAACCGCAAAGGCGCGGACGGTCAGCTGACCAAGGTGGACGTGCCGCTCCTCGACCTGCCCTACGACTTCGATTCACTCATGGCCGCCGGCACCATGTCCGGCTCCGGGGCCATCATCGTGCTCGACGACACGCGCGACATCGGAGAGGCGCTTGCGACTCTCGCCGAAGTCTCCGCG
>CAIPBN010000762.1 GCA_903863315.1 uncultured Verrucomicrobiota bacterium
AACGAGATTGTCAAAGTTCCCAAGGGCCAGGTGCACACGGTTGTTTCCAGCGTTGGCTGGTTTCCAATCACCAAGGAACAGGAGATCGCGGGCCAGGAGCCGCCGGCGGGCCCGTCGCTCAATCCGGCTGTGGATGGTTACACGCTGACCGCCGACGGCAACATCATGCACGTGAAGGCGACCCTTCGGTATTACATCAGCGATCCGGTCCGCTATCAGTTCGAGTTCGCCTCAGTCTCGAATCTCGTGCAGAACGCGCTCAACAACGCCCTTCATCACGCGAGCGTCCAGTTCACCGTGGATAAGGCCACTCGGCAGGACATCGCCGGCTTCAAGGAGAAGCTGATGAACCGGGTCCAGCAGCTTGCCCTCGCGCAGGGCTTGGGCATCGAATTCGATCCGCGGGGCAGCGATGTCATTGCGATTCCGCCGCGCCAGGTGAAGGCCGCCTTCGACGCCGTGCTGGAGGCCGAGAACGACAAGCGCAAGACCATCAACACCGCCGAGGGCGAGGCTAACACCACGCTCACCAAGGCCCAGGCCGAGGAAGACGGCATCCGCAACGCGGGCCTCGCCGACAAGACGCGGATCGAGCAATCCGCCAAGGCGGACGCCGCCTACTTTGTGGCCCGTTTGGAGGAGTTCAAACGGAATCCCCAACTGTTCCGCGAACGCCGCCTGACTGAGACGATGGCCAACGTCCTGGCCAACGCGCAGGAGAAATACTTCCTCGTCGAGCGCGCCGACGGCACGCCGCGCGAGCTGCGTATTCTGTTGAACCGCGAGCCGATCAAACCGGTGGCCCCGAAACAACCCTGATAATTTCCGATGCAAGTCACCAGCCTCCTCAGCCAGCAGGAACACGATCACGCCCACGGCAAGGACTGCGCTTCGTGCGGTCACGACCACGAGCACATGGAGATTCAGCTCGGCTGGACCCTTGTCGGCCTGATCCTCGTCATCAACTCGTTCATCATCGAGTGGTTCACCGCCAATGGGAAGACCATGGCCGACCTCAGTGCTGGCGCGGGGGCCATCGTTCTCGGCTGGCCGATTGTCTGGGCGGCTGTCAAAGACTTGAAGAAGGGCACCCTCAGCACCAACGAACTGGTGGCGCTGGCCGTTCTCGCTTCCTTTGCCAGCGGCCACTATCAAGAAGCTGGTGTGGTCAGTTTCTTCATGATTCTCGGGCAGATCATCGAGACCCGCACCGCCGAGGGGGCGCGCCTCTCCATCGAGTCGCTCATCAAGCTCACTCCCACCAAGGCCCGCCGCCTCGTCAACGGCAAGGAAGAGGAAGTCGCCGTCCACGAGCTTGCGAATGGCGATGTCATCCGCGTCCGCCCCGGCGACAATGTCGCCGCCGACGGTCAAATCGTCTCCGGCGAAGGTTCGATTAACCAAGCCAACATCACCGGTGAATCGCTCCCCGTGGACAAGAAGACCGGCGACCAAGTCTTCGCCGGCACCATCAACTTGACCGGTGTCCTCGAAATCAAAGTCACCCGCGCCGGCACCGACTCCACGCTGAACCGCGTGCGCGAACTCATCCTGGCGGCCGAGAAGACGAAGCTGCCCATCATGCGCATTGTGGACCAATACATGAGCTTCTACACGCCGCTCGTGCTGGTCATCGGCGCGCTCGTGTGGGCGTTTACTGGCGAGTTGAGCCGCGTCATCGCCGTGTTCATCGTCGCCTGCCCGTGCGCCTTCGTGCTCGCCACGCCCACCGCGATGGTCGCCGCGCTCTCCGCCGCTGCCCGCCTTGGCATCCTCATCAAGAACGTCGCTGACATCGAGCTGGCCGCGAAAATCAACGCCTTCGTCTTCGACAAGACTGGCACGCTCACCACCGGCAAGCTCGCCGTGAGCCGTCTGGCGCCGATGAACGGCACGGCTCCCGCCGAGTTGCTCCGCATCGCGGCGAGCGCCGAGCAGTTCAGCAACCACCCGACGGCCAAGGCGCTCACCTCGCTCGCGGTCGAGGCGGGCGTTCCGCTGAGTGACCCGAAGAACTTTGCCGAGACCGCCGGCCGCGGCGTGAAGGCGAACGTGGACGGCACGGTTGTCCTCGTGGGTCGCGCGCAGTGGCTCAAGGACAACGGCGTGACCGGCGACATCCTCGGCTCCGTGGACGTGAACGAGACCGAGGGCTACAGCCTGCTCTTCGTCGCGCGCAACGGCGCGTGCATCGGCTGGGTGGGCTTGCAGGACGAGACGCGCCATGAGGCGAAGGAAGCGTTGCATGACTTGAAGGACATCGGTGTCCGCCGCGTGGCGATGGTCTCCGGCGACCGCCAGCCCGTCGCCGCCCGCGTGGCGAAGGAAATCGGCTGCGAAGAAGTCGTGGCCGAGTGCCTGCCACAGAACAAGGTCGAGTATGTGAAGGCCATCCGCGCCAAGGGCTACCGCGTCGCGGTGGTCGGCGACGGCGTGAACGACGCGCCCGCATTGGCCGCCGGCGACCTCGGCATCGCAATGGGTGCTGCCGGCAGCGAGGTGGCCATCCACAGCGCGACCATCGCGCTGATGAACAACGACCTTCGCCGCCTGCCCTTCCTCATCCGCCTCTCTCGCATGACCCGCAGCGTCATCAACCAGAACTTCCTCTTCGGCGTCGTCTTCGTCATCGGCGGCCTGGTGCTGGCCGCGCTGAAATACATCAACCCCGTCGTCGCCGCGCTGATGCACGTCGCGGGTTCGCTCATCGTCGTGTTCAACAGCGCCCGCCTCGTGCGTCAGGGCGAGGAACTCGAACCTTTCCAAGCCGGAGCGCCGGCCAACCCGCCGTCTGCTGGTGGCGCGAGCAAGCACGAGGCCGCCGGGCAGTTGCAGCCGAAGCTGGCGTGACCCGCCGTCTTGTCGGAAACCATCGCCGCACGTAATCTTCCAGCATGAATGCCAGCACAGTGATTGCGGAAATAGAAAGCCTGCCCAAGGGCGAACAGGAGAAGGTGGCGGCTTATGTGCGCCAGACTTTCCCGAAGCTGGCACTGGATGGGGCTGTTGACGCCGAGTTTCAGGCCATCGCCGCCGACATGTTCAAGCGGAATGACGAGCTGTTTCGCAAATTGGCGCAATGACCTGTGGACTCACCCCGGTTCCTGTCTTTTGCGGAGGTCAACTACCTTCATCGGGAGTCACTGGCGCGCTTCGGCGGATTGGAGGGTGTGAGGGAACCGGGTTTGGTCGAGTCTGCGCTGGCCTCCGCAGAGAACACCTTCTACTACGCAAACGGAACGCTCTTCGATGTGGCCGCGAGCTACGCCTTTCACCTGGCCGAGTCGCAGGCATTCTTCGACGGCAACAAACGAACTGCGGCAGCCGCAGCTCTGGCGTTTCTCCGGCGGAACGGCAAAGAGCCATGATTGTGGACGACGGCACATTTTACGACGCCATGATTGCCATCGCCAAGAAGACCATGGACAAGCGTGGGCTGGCGGCGGTGTTGAGTCGGTTGTGCCACCAAGGGGCCAATGAACGGCAATGAAATGCTTCAACCATCGTGAACTCGAAGCCATCGCGGTGTGCAAGCACTGCGGGAGGGCATTGTGTCCGAATTGTATCGCCGAGGTCGAACTTTTGGCCGCATGTAAGGGGCGCTGCGAAGTCGAAGTGCTGGCGATTGTTGATGCCCATCAGCGCGGAAAAACCGCGTATCAAAATGTTGCGGCGACGACAGTCAAAACTGCAGTGTTTTTAGGGGTGCTCGGTTTACCTTTTACCATTCTTGGAGCTTTCAGCTGGGGCAAAGGTGGAGGATTCATGTTAATCATGGGGTTGACCTTCATGGTTTGGTCAGCTTTTACGTTTCAATCGGCAAAGAAATACCGCAACCGCGACTGATTTCCCATGACCGCCCTCGACACCCTCCAGCCCGAAGCCGCTGCGCGCACAAACACCGAGGCCGTCATCTCCGTGCGCGGCCTCACCAAGGTCTTCAAGGA
>CAIPBN010000763.1 GCA_903863315.1 uncultured Verrucomicrobiota bacterium
GCGATGCTCGCCTCGCTGTTGCGCTCGCACTCGCACGCCGTCGCGCGCACGGGCCGGCCGAAGAGCTTCAGGAAGTAGTGCTGAGTCTGGCTGTCCCAGAGCTGGATGGCGCGCACGCCGGCCGGCACCCCGTCGAACTTCTCGGGCACGCCCGTCACCTGGCAGACGGCGTCCAGCAGCACCTCGGCGGGCAGCCGCTTGAAAAGAGCGCGGGAGTAATTCTGCTCGTCCTGCGCGTTCGTCTCGTTCGGCGTGGCGGAGAGCTGGTAGGTGCGCGAGGCCGTGAAGGTGCGGATGAACTGCTTGAGGTCGAAACGCGCGTCCACGAGCGATTTGGCCAGCGCATCGAGCAAGGCAGGGTTGCCCGCCGGGTTGGTGGCGCGCACGTCGTCCACCGGCTCGATGACCCCGCGCCCGAGGAAATGCGCCGCGAGGCGGTTGGCGAGATTGCGCGCGAACCACGGGTTCTCCGGCGCGGTGAACCACTCGGCCAGCGCTCGACGGCGGTCGCCCGCAGTGGTGTCGCTGACCGGCGCGGCGTCCAGCGCATGGGGCGGGACGGTCTCTCCGGTGCGGGGGTGCTTCGTGGCGGGATTGCCCTCGGCCAGCAGTGTCTCGCCCAGCGCGCCCTTGCGGATGCTCACCTGCGCGAACAAGCCGGACATGCCGTAGTAATCCGTCTGGCTCCAGCGGTCGAAAGGATGGTGATGGCACTCCGCGCACGCAATGCGGATGCCGAGGAAGACCTGCGACACTGCGTTGGCCATGTCACCGGGGCGGGTGACGACCTTGTAGAAGTGGCCGGCGGGTGCGTCGTCTAGTGGCCCCTCGGCGGTGAGCAGCGAGCGTGCGAACTGGTCCATCGGACGGTTGGCGGCAAACTGCTCGCGAATCCAGCGGTAGTAGGCATAGGCATCGCGCTGGCCGAGCTTCTGCCGGTCCACGCGCAGCAGGTCCGCCCACTTCAGCGCCCAGAAGTCGGCGAACTCAGGCCGCTTCAGCAGCGAGTCCACTAGTTGCGCACGCTTGTCCGACGACTCGTCCGCGAGGAAGCGCCGCACCTCCGCCGCCGTGGGCAGCGTGCCGATGATGTCGAGGTGCGCGCGGCGGAGGAACGTCGCGTCGTCGCAGACGTCGCTCGGGCGCAGGTTCAGCTTCTTCAGGTGCGCGTTGACGTGCCCGTCGATGAAGTTGAATTCCGCGAAACCCGTGTTGCCCACCGCCTTGCCCGGGCGCGGCACGATGGCCATGAACGAAGTCACCTCGCCGAGATAGCGCGCCATCACCGAGGTCTGCCCCGGCAGCGAGCCGATTACCACTGCGCCGTGCTCGTCCACCTTCGCGAGCGAGTCGTTGTTCGACTGGAAGACGCAGAAGCGCGTCACATCGGCCTTGCGCCCGTCGGAATAAGTCGCGTTGACGCGAAGTTGGAGCTGCGCGCCCGGAGCGAGAATGCGCTCGCGCGGTTCCAGCTCGACCTTCACCACGCGCGCATCGTTGGTCGAGCCGAACGGCGCGCCCGCCGCCAGCCATGCGCGAATCGTCTCATAGTCCGGCGAACCCACGGGAATCCGCGCGCCGCCCTGATGCGGCATGGCGCCGCTGGCCTTCGCGAGAAAGAGGCTTTGCTCCGGTGCCGCTGATGAGGTGCGGCGGCCCTTGCTCTCCGCTGTGAACGCCCGCCAGTCCGCCAGGGCATCGTAGCCAAAGACGGAGAGTTTGAAGCCGTTCTGCCCCTCGGCCTTGCCGTGGCACTGCGA
>CAIPBN010000764.1 GCA_903863315.1 uncultured Verrucomicrobiota bacterium
CGGCGCGGTGAGGACACCGCGCCCTACCACTCATCGCCCCGTCAACCCGCCTCTTCTATTCGCGTTGATTCGCGTGTTTCGCGGGCAACTGCTTCCCCCGTAAACCACAAACCTAAAACACACCTATGCTCAACACTCCACCGCTCCCACCGGAACAGTCGGCCTCCGGCTCCACCGCCACGCCACCTCAACCGGCCTTCTCCGCCGCACCGCCACCGCCGCTCCCCGGTGCGCCGGGCACCGACCCCGCCGAGCGCGTGCCCATCGCGGGCCTGTTCGGCGCGAGCGAGGCCATCCTGCGACAGCCGCGACGCGTCTGGTTCCAGCTCACGCAGGCCGGGCAATTGCAGCTCACCCTCGTGCTGCTGGGCATCGCCATCTTGGGCGCGCTGGCCTACGGGCTGGTCGTCGGGACGTTCACGGGTGGCGACCAGCTTTGGGCCGCGCCGGTGAAGATTGCGGGCGGGCTGCTCCTCTCCGGCCTCATCTGCCTGCCGAGCCTCTACATCTTCGCGTGCCTGAGCGGCGCGCACACGCGGCTGGCGGAGGTGTGCGGCCTCGTGGCGGGCCTGCTCGCGCTCACCACCGTGCTGCTCATCGGCTTCGCGCCGGTGGCGTGGGTCTTCTCGCAAAGCACCGAGTCCGTGGCGGCGATGGGCGCGCTGCACCTGGCGTTCGCGGCCATCGCGGTGGGCTTTGGCCTAAAATTCCTCTCGCGCGGCTTCGAGCAACTCAACGCGCGGTTTGGCGGCGGCCTGCGCGTGTGGACCCTCATCTTCGTGCTCGTGCTGCTGCAAATGACGGCGGCGCTCCGCCCTATCCTCGGCACCAGCGACGCGTTCCTGCCGGGTGAGAAAAAGTTCTTCGTCAGCCACTGGACGGACAGCCTCAAGGCGTCGAGCAATGGCAGCGGTAGGCGATGAAAGAACTGGCATCCGCCATCCGCATAGCCAAAGTCAGTCCTCAGCGCCTCTTTCGACTCAGAATATTGCCAACTACATGCGGACCGAAATTGAGCAACGGTTTGAAACTGAGTCGAAAATGCTCCCAGTGCTGCGGGAGCGCTTCACCGGCCAAGTTGCGCGTTGGGTGTTCTCTAAGGCCGAAATTTTATCCGATTATGGGGACATAATGAGGTGTTGCGGTTCCGACATGAACAGTTATTCGGATGTCCTATCGGGACCGGATGACGCCGTTTGGGCTTACGGCTTCGACCAGTCCGACAGACTCATCGTGATAAGGCTTTTTGAGTCAGAGACCGTCTTGGAAAAAACCGGTTCTAAGGAACCCGCTCTGCAAGAAATTCCTACTAGCGAAGTGTGTGCGGAAGAATTCATCTCTTACCACGGAGATGGATTGGTGGATGTTGCTAGGTTTGTGCGTGGTGATTTGCAGGCGGTGCGTCAGTTAAGTTTCAGAGACCGACTATTGGTTGAGGAGGAATGTTTCAGGGACGGATGCTACCTGCACACTCAGTTTCGATACGAAGAAAGGCGGATGGTGTTGCAGCATCCATCTCTGAAAAGGGGCATGTGTTCTATGAAATTGCATTTGGACCACGCGATGAACAGACCTTCTACAAAGTTCGGCGCGACGGAACCCGTTTTCAACTTTATCAGCCCTTTCCCAAGGGTGTGACGCTGAAATCGGTGAAGGAGACAATCCGTAACCGACTGCTCGCCCTCGTCCCTGAAGTGGTGGCGGCAGCCAAGACAGCGGGACCGATTTACTGTGTGGCCTTGGCCTACGACGGTGAAGGCAACGATGCGTTGCCGCCGCTGATAGGCATCGGACTGGAGTCCGAGCGGCAGCGCTGGCAGGCAGAGCAGGGGAAGATTGCGTGGCAGTGGATTTGGAACCCGGCTGAGTTCCTTCATTACGAGAAGCCGCACACTCAAATCGAAGACGAGGCGCTGGAGGAGGCTTGTGACCGGATGAACAGCAAACTGGCTGAAAGTGCTTCAATGGCCCCGGCCATCAAGCTGCTCGTCGAAGCGGCGACTGAACTTAACAACGCAACCTGGCCTGCGGAAGTTCAGCGAACCCCTGATTTCATTGTGTATGCTGTGGATTTCGAGCTGGGCAGTTTGCGCAAAAATCTCAAGGCGAGTTTGTCTCCTAAACAACTGGCCGAGTTGAAAGCGAAGAAACTTCTCTGAGCTTTGGTGTTGCCCAGGGCAGGATTGTTTGAAAATGCAGCCCCCTGATGAATCAGCTTTGCTCCGCCGCCTCCGCGCGTGGACGGCGTTCTTCATCTTCGGCCTCGTGGTCAGCGGGCTGACGGCGATTCCGCTGGAGACGGAGCTGGCGGTGCTGGAGCGGCTGGCAGGGCAGGGGGCCGATGGCTTCGCGGGCTGGATTCATCGCGTCGCCGAGGCGCTGCGCGAGACGAACGCGAAGTTTCCCTTCCTCGCCTACGGCACGGACTGGCTGGCGTTCGGGCACGTCGTCATAGCCCTCGCGTTCATCGGCGCTTGGCGCGACCCGGTGCGGAACAAGTGGCTGTTCCAGTTCGGGATGTTGGCGTGCGTGGCGGTGGTGCCTTGGGCGCTGGTGTTCGGTGCGGTGCGCGGGATTCCGCTGGGCTGGCGGCTGATTGACTGCGCGTTCGGCGTCGCGGGCTTCTTCCCGATGTGGCTGTGCTGGCGGATGGCGAATGAGGTGGAGGCCAATTCCGGCAGTTGAGACTCAACGCAAGGGTGCAAAGACGCGAAGTCGCAGCGGGTGGTGCTGCCGTGGAGAAAACTCTTGCCGCCATTCGGTTGCCGCCCACTATTCCCACACTGTTCAGCCATTATTCAAAACCGACACACTATGGGCCGCATCTACAATAACATCGTCGAGACCGTGGGCCACACGCCGCTCGTCCGCCTCAACCGCATTCCCGCCAGCCTCGGGGTGGACGCTTCCACGCAGATTCTCCTCAAGTGCGAGTTCTTCAATCCACTCGGCTCCGTCAAGGACCGCATCGGCATGGCCATGATCGAGGCGGCCGAGAAAAGTGGCCGCCTGAACAAGGACACCGTCATCATCGAGCCGACCAGCGGCAACACCGGCATCGCGCTCGCGTTCGTCGCCGCCGCCAAGGGCTACAAGCTCATCCTCACCATGCCCGAGACAATGTCGCAGGAGCGGCGCGTGCTGCTCGCCATGCTCGGCGCGAAGCTCGTGCTGACCGAGGGCGCGAAGGGCATGAAGGGTGCGATTGCCAAGGCGGAGGAACTCGCCGCCAGCACGCCGAACTCGTGGATTCCTCAGCAGTTCGAGAATCCGGCGAATCCTGACATCCACCGCAAGACCACGGCGGAAGAGATTTGGGCGGACACGGATGGCAAGGTGGACTTCTTGGTGGCCGCCGTCGGCACGGGCGGCACGATCACGGGTTGCACGGAGGTCATTCTTCCGCGCAAGCCGAGCTTCCGCGCCATCGCCGTCGAGCCGAAGGATTCGCCGGTCATTTCGCAGACGCTGGCGGGCGAGCCGGTGAAGCCCGGCCCGCACAAGATTCAGGGCACCGGCGCAGGCTTCGTCCCGGCGAACCTTCACCTCAAGGACGCCAAGGGCGGCGCGCAAATCACCGAGTGCGTGCAGGTGTCAAACGACGACGCCTTCGCAATGGCTCGGCGGCTGGCGAAGGAAGAGGGCCTGCTCGTGGGCATTTCGACCGGTGCGAATGTCTGGGCGGCCATCGAGGTCGCCAAGCGCCCGGAGAACAAGGGCAAGATGCTTGTGACCATCGCCTGCTCGACTGGCGAGCGTTACCTCAGCACTGCGCTCGCGGCGGATGCCCGCGCGGAAGTCGGGGCGTAGCGGGGACACTCCTGTTCCCGTTGTTCAAAACAATCGCCTGCCACCGCGGAGAGGGTTTCCGCCTTACGGGTGTGGCCTTGTGGTCGCCAGTGCCAAGTGCCTTTTGACCTCAAGGCGCCAAGCGTTCACATCCGCCTCGGCGTAGGACTGGTGGCCAAGCTTTTCGAACACCACGAGCGCCTTTCCACCGCCGAGTTTCTCGTAGATGCGTTCGACCTCGCGGACGGAAACGCGCGGGTCTTTGCCGCCGTGCATCATCAGCGTCGGACAGCGCACGGATGGCGCGTAGTCCACCGGGTTGTGGGCGAAGGCGTCGAAGCTCCCGATTTGGCCGCCCCAGAACACGAGCAGTTCCGCGAACGGAAACGACGGCACTCGCATGGCTTGGAAGCGGTGTTGCACCGTTGTCAGCATTCGGTCGAAGGGGCATTCGAGGATGAGCGCGTCGGGCTTCACGTCGTGTGCGTGAATGGCCCGCAGGCACGCGGCCGCGCCCATCGAGACACCGTAGAGCACGCGTGACTTGCCCGGGGCGAGTTTCGCCGCTTCTGCGAACGCCGCCGCCACATCCTCCGCCTCGTGCCAGCCCACGCTGGTCGTTTCACCCGCCGAGCCGCCGCTGCCGTGAAAGTCCACGAGCAACGTGTCCCAGCCGAGCGCGCGAAATTCGGCAGCGGGCTGGAGCAGCGAATCCTTGATCGCGCCGTAGCCGTGGAATAGCAGGACGATGCCGTTGGCTGTTGGCGGCGCTGTGGGCACGAGCCACGCCTCCAGTTGGATGCCTTTCGCTCCGCGGAAGCACACGGTTTCAAATTCCCATCCCATGTCCTTTGGCGTCCGGCGGTTCTCCGGTCGCGTTAGCGTCACGCCGGTGAGCAGCACCCGCGCCTTGGCGAGGCCACCGAGTTTCTCCGGCGACGCAGTCCGCTCGCCCGTGCGCACGAAGCGTGACATCGCCCGCGCGTGTAACCAGGCGACGACATTCGCCGCGACGACGCCAGTCACGGTCAGAGTGATCACCGCCAAGCGCCAGTGTGCTCGGAGTCGATGGAGCAAGCTTTTCACCATTCAGGCTATGGCGCGAAGTTCACCGCCACCGGCTCGCGCTCGAAATCGTTGGCCAGCATGAGCGGCTGCGGCTTCAGCCCGCCCAGCGCGGCGACGAAACGGTCGGGGACGACCTCCAGCCGCGTGTTGTAGTAGGTGGCAATCTCGTTGAAGTAACCCCGCGCCAGCGCGATTCGGTGCTCTGTGTCCACGAGTGATTTTTGCAATTCGAGGAAGGCCGGTTGCGCCGTGAGTTCCGGGTAAGCCTCGCGCACCGTGACGAGCACCTTCGTGCAAGCCGCGTAGTCCGGCCCGGCGACGCCCGGTGGCGTGGCGGTCTGCTGCGCGCGCAGCAGCGCGATGTGTTCCTGTAACGTCGCTTCGTGGTCCCGCAGGCCGGTGACCGTGGCGACGAGGTTCGGGATGAGGTCGAAGCGACGCTTGAGCTGCACGTCCACCTGCGCCCAGCCCTGCCGCACGCGTTGGCGGAGGTCAATGAGGCTGTTGAACACCATCCACACCCAGCCGAGCACAACGGTGAAGCCGAAGCCAAACGCCGGCAGCAAATAGATTGGCCATTGCCGCTGCAAGTCGCGCCCTTGCACGCCATCGCGCCAGACGAAGCCGCCGACCGCCAGCAGCAGCCCGAAGATGAGCCAACCCCAGAAGGCCCATGCGAAGCCGGAGCTGATTTGCTGTTCGCTGCGCGTCGAGATGAGGAACATCGGTGCGCTCTTGTCCGCCGCAATTTCTGGGGCGACCACATCGTTCCGCTCGCGCGCCTGACCCATCACGTAGAGGGGCGTGTGTAGCGGCAGCGCGCGTTCGTGGAAGCGCCGCCGGCCGGTCGAGTTCATGATGCCGCCCGCCGGGCCTTTGCCGTAGTAAAGCGCGTCCCAGCTCGTGCAGGTTTGGTCAAAGACTTCGAGCGCCTCGATGTCTGCGCCCTCGGACTGCACCAGCACCGCGCCGTAATCGTCGTTGAGGTAAAAGGGAATCATCTCGCCGCCGCTGGCCACCGTGGTCCAGCCGCTCTCCACCCGCGTGCGCGTCTGCGTCTTGCCATCGCTGTCTGTGTAGGTCTCTGTGACGGTGCGTTCCCATTCCTCGTCCACGCCCCACGAGTAGTGAACGCAGCGGCACTCCGCGAGAAAGCTCCTCAGCGGCGCGTCAATCTCCGCCGTGCCCTTCAGCTCCACGAGGCCGATGAACACACCCGTGGTCTTCGACGTGGGCAGGTTGTCCACGAGCCGACGGCGCTTGCCCGCGCGCATCGCGCCGAGCAAGCACAGGAAACCCAGCACGCAGCCAATCACTGGCAGCCACGGGACAAGCTCGTTCATAGGGCTTGGCTATAGCAAAGCCCGGCGGGGGATGGACACTACAGAAACTATTGAGACTCGCATAAGTGGTTAAAATCGCATCACAAAGAAAGCTCAGCTTGGTGCCAGACGGCGCGGACGAGCCTGGGTCGGCGTTGGGCGCGACGCAGCGCCCGGCGGGCTTCTTGCCCCAATTCCGCGAAGTCCTTAGGGCAGAAATTGGCCAGCGCGTGTTTTTTGAGGTGCCCCCAGACGTATTCGACCGGGTTGAGTTCCGGCGCATATGCGGGCAGGCGCGCCAGCATGACCGCGCCCCGGGTGTGCTCGACCCATTGGGTGACCACGCGGCTGCGATGCACCGC
>CAIPBN010000765.1 GCA_903863315.1 uncultured Verrucomicrobiota bacterium
GCGTGAACCATCGCGCAGTAGGTGCGGCGCTGCTTGTTCTCGATGTGCTCGTAGAGCCTCAAGTGCTCCGGCAGCGCCTGCAACGGCGTGTGCGGCGCGTTGAACGGCATGTAGAGAAAGAGCGGCTTGGCGGAATCCTGCTTTGCAATGAGCCGCACGGCCTCGTTCCCGTTGAGCACGGTCGTGTAACCCTCGTCCCGGTTCACCTGGTCGTCGCGATGCCAGTCAAACCCGCCGTCGCGCTCGTGAGTGAAGTAATCCAGCGCGCCATTGTAGTGGCCATATTGATGTGTGAACCCACGCCGCGTGGGCAGATACTCCGGCGCGAAGTGTCCCAAGTGCCACTTGCCAATAATCGCGGTGGTGTAGCCCGCCGACTGCAAACCCTGCGCCAGCGTCCGCTCGTCCAAGGGCAGCCCGTAGTTCGCCCACGGCCGCACCACGCCCACCTGCAAGCCATGCCGCATCGGATAGCGCCCTGTCATCAAAGCCGCGCGCGTCGGCGAGCAAACTGGCTGCACGTAGAAGGCTTCGAGCTTCGCCCCCGACGCCGCGAGCCGGTCGATGTTCGGCGTCTTGATCTCGCCGCCGTGGTAACTCACGTCCGTATAGCCGAGGTCATCAATCAGGAAGAAGACAATGTTCGGTCGAGGCGCAGTTGCGGCAGGGCAGGGGACCGACGCGAACCACGTCAAGGCTAGCAGCCCGCAGGCGAGGATGGGACGAAACGAGCGCGTGGCAGACCATTGCATGGCCGGACAGACGCGGGAAGCAGCGTTTTGGCTACGGTCCGGGGCGTTTGTCAGCGTGCATGGCGCGCAGCAGCCGGTATTTCAAGGCAACTTCCCGCGCGCAGAAGGCGGCGATGTGCCAGCCCTGCGGGCCGTCGAGGAAGCCGCGCTTGAGCACATACCCACGGAACCAGCGGAAGGCCGCGTGCGTGAACGGCGCGAGCGGGCCGGCGGTCCTGCCCAGTTCGTGCTGCGTCTCGGCCCAGAGGCGCGCGTATTTCTCGCAGCGGCACCAGTGGTCCGCGCGGTCCTTGAAGGAATGGTGGTAGAGGTCGCTGCGCAGGCGCTCGATGGGGCCGGTGAGTTCGAGGCGTTCGTGGACCTTGCCGCCAGCGAAGCGCGCGCGGTCGCGCCGGAAGAGGCGCACGAGGCGGTCGGGATACCAGTCGCCGTGGCGAATCCAGCGGCCTTCGTAGAGCACACAACGGGGCATCGACCAGCCGCTGAGCGCGGTCGGCGGCTCGGTCTGTTTGAGGCGGCGGATGTCCTCGCGGAGTTCGGGGGAAAGCTCCTCGTCCGCGTCGAGGCTGAACACCCACTCGTGCGACGCCAGTGAAAGCACTTTGTTCTTCTGCCCCACGTAGCCAAGCCAGTCTTGGTGTGAGAAGCGCGCGCCAAACTCCTTCGCGATGCGTTCCGTGCCGTCCGTGCTGCCGGAGTCGAGGATGACGATTTCGTCAGCCAGGTCCGCGCAACTGCGGAGGCAGCGCGGGAGGTTGGACTCTTCGTTGAGTGTGATGAGGCAGAAGGAAATTTTCATCACGCAAGGTCAGCGCCGCTTCTCTTTCGCGGCCATTTCCAGCACGGCGAGCGTCTCCTCGACGTTGCGTTCCAGGCTCAATTCCTCCTTGGGCGGCATCTCCGCCTGGCCGCGCTGGCGAATCCAGAAGCGGATAGCCTCCGCCACGGCGTCGGTGTCGCGCGGGTCGGGGATGATCGTGCCGTTCTTGCCGGGGGTGATGATTTCGCTCGCGCCATTGAGCGCGCTGGTGACGACTGGCAAGTCCGAGGCGAGCGCTTCGGCCACGACATTGGAGGAAGGCTCGTAGATGGGCAGGAAGACCAGCAGGTCGGCGGCGGCGTAGGCGTGCTCCACGTCGGACATCGGTCCCGCGAAGATTACGCCGTCGGGCACGGCAAAGGGTGGCTTGCCCTTCCCAACGACCAGCAGCTTCACGCGCGGGGCCTTGAGCCGGTGAAAGGCGCTCAGCACGAAGCGCAGTCCTTTGCGTTCCCAGCCGGAGCCGACGAAGAGCAGCAGGGTGTCGTCGGGCTTGACGCCGAATCGCTCACGGGTGGCGCTCCGCCGGCCGTGGCTGTAGCGGTCGAGATCAATGCCGTTGCGCACGAGGTGGATGCGGGAGGCCGGAAACTGGAAGTGAGCGAGGATCTCGCGGCGCACCATGTCGGAGTTCACGATGATGTGCCGGGTGTTGGCCGGATCAAACGTGCGCGCCTCCAGCTCTATCATGTTCCGGTGAAACGCCCCGGTGAAAAGGAAGGGCCGCCGCCACCAGCTCGCAAACTGCCGGCGTCGCTGCAACCACACGCGATGCACGCCATCCCCCGCGCGATACACGTCCTGCCGGTGCGTGCGCTCCAGGCTGAAGACCACGTCGAAGGCGTGCTTCGTCAGTTCGGCAGCCACCGCGTCCGCAAAGTGAACCGGGCGTTGGGCGCGATCGCCGGCGGCGGACACCGCGTGAAACTGCACCCCGCCCAACTGGCCTTCCCACGACTCGGCGAAGAGATGCGGTTCATGGCCGCCCTTCACCAGCGCTTGCAGGAGCCGCTGCAAATAAAGCTCCGCACCGCCGGTGGCGGAGAACTGCCGGCGGATCAGCGCAAGTCTCATTTGGGCGTGCCGACAAACACCAGATCCAGCGCGAACAGCGCCCGCACGCGGAACGGCAGCCAGGGGAAGACCGGGATGCCCGTGCTACCGCCGCCGAGCAGGTGGCCGGACACGGGGTGGATCTCTACCTCGCGGAACTGCGTCTCCAGTTCCTTGCGCAGGATGGCGAAAGAATACTGCCGCAGATGCGAGGGGTCGCTCTCGTATTGGCGGCCCATCAGGAAGCGCAGGCGGTTGCGCAGGCGGAACGAGTTGGGCACGGAGCCAAGCAGCCGACCGTTCAACTTGAGCACGCGGCGGATTTCGCCCAGCGCCTTCTGCGGGAAACGCACATGCTCCATCACCTCGGAGAACACGACGACGTCGAACGACTTGTCGGGGAAGGGCAGCGGCTCGTCGTCCACGTCCACCCAGTGGCCCTTGCAGCCGAGGCGCTCCTCGAAAAGCTTCAGCGCCGCGCGGTCAATGTCCACGCCCACTAGCTGGTTGCCGGTGACGAAGTGCTGGCTGAGGTTGCCCGCGCGGCAGCCCACTTCGAGCACGCTTTTGCCGGTGCCGACGAGCTGGATGAAGAGGTTCTTCCGGTCCTCGCCGCCGTAGAGGTAATCGTATTTGCCCCGGCTGTGGTGCGCCTCGTAGAACGCGGCGACCTGTTCCTTCTGCGTGTTTGCCATTTGCGCGATGATTCGGTTTCAGAGGGCAATTTCAAGCCAAGCCTTGGCCAGCGCCGGCCAGCGCCGCCGGAGGTTGGTGACGGCGTGCGCGATCGAGGCCGGAACCATTGCCGCTGGGGGCCGGCGTGGACCGGCCGAGACACCTTGAATCCGCCTCTGGAGTGCGCGTCGAAGCAGCCGACTTACAATGGTTGCAACTACACTCCAACTGCCGGAGCCAGTGCTGGCCGTTTCGGACAGCTCAGCCGAGACAATCCGGACACATGTGCCTTGGATTTTTGGTCTGGCTTGGCTGCTGCTCACGGCCAGTCCACTGATGGCAGCCGACAAGGCGCAGTTGGTGGTTCAGCCAAGTGCGCTGAAACTGACCGGCCTGGACCCACAGCACGGTCTGCTGGTGACCCTCGTCGAGGCGGATGGCCGGCAGCGGGATGTGACTGCGCAGGCGCGCTTCAAGAGCCGGTCGTCCGCGCTGCTCGACGTGGATGCGGAAGGCCAGTGCAAGGCCAAGGCCGTCGGCAGCGGGGTGGTGGAAGTTTCCTTCTCCGGGCTTTCCGCTCAGGTGGAGGTCACGGTGGAAGCGCAGACCGCCAAGGCTTTGCCTTCCTTTCAGGAAGAGGTCATTCCCTTGCTCACCCGCGCCGGCTGCAACATGGGCGCGTGCCACGGCAAGCTGGCCGGGCAAAATGGATTCAAGCTCTCGCTGCGTGGCTTTGCGCCGGAGGAGGACTTTGAACGGCTGACGCGAGAGGGGCGCGGACGGCGGGTGAACTTCGCCCAGCCCGATGACAGCTTGTTGCTGCAAAAGGCGATGGGCCGCGTGCCGCATGAAGGCGGGGCGCGCTTCGCGCCAGACTCCCGCGCGCATCAACTGTTCCGTGACTGGATGCACGCTGCCGCTCCCGGTCCCAAGCAAGACGAGCCGCGGGTGAGCCGGCTGGAAATCCTGCCCGGCAACCGCCTGCTCCGGCCCGGCGATCAACAGCGACTGCTAGTCCGCGCCCACTATCCTGATGGCCGGGTGCGCGACGTGACGTGGCTCTCGCAGATCTTCTCCAACGACGAGTCCACCGTCACCGTCACGCCCGAAGGCGTTGCGACCGCGCGGCGCGAGGGCGAGGCGTCGGTGCGCGTGCATTTCCAAGATCAGGTGGCGGTGATCCTGTTCAGCATCCCGTTCACGAACCGCGTGCCGGCGGAGCAGTTCACGGCGCGCAACAACGCGGTGGATGACGCCGTGTTCAAAAAGCTCGCCGAACTGCGGGTGCCGCCCGCCGGGCTGTGTGATGACGCCACATTCTGCCGTCGCGTGCATCTGGACCTGACCGGCGCGCTGCCGTCGGCGGAAGTGGCGGCGAAGTTCGCGCGGGACGCAGACCCGGCCAAACGCGACCGGCTCATCGAAGAGCTGCTGCGCAGTCCACACTTCACGGACTACTGGACGTTGCAGCTCGCCGATTTGCTCCAGAACCGCAAGGAACGCGACCACGACGTGCGTGGGGCCAAGGGCGTGCGCGCCTTCCACGGCTGGTTGCGGGAGCAGGTCGCCGCCAACCGACCTTGGGATCAAATCGCGCGCGCGGTGCTCACCGCCAAGGGCACGACGGGCGAGGCCCCGCCGGTGGGTTACTACGTTTATGTCGTGGGCGAGAAGCGGCAGACCGAGCAATCGGAAGTTGTGGACTCGGTGGCGCAGGCGTTTCTCGGCACGCGCATCGGTTGTGCGCGCTGCCACAACCATCCGCTGGAGCGCTACACGCAGGACGACTTCTACCACTTCGCCGCCTTCTTCTCGCGCCTGTCGCTCAACCGCGTCAGCCCCGAGGACGGTTACACCCGGCTGGAGGTCACGACCAATGCCGAACAGGAGCTACTCAAGCAAATCAAGCAGGCGGAGGAGCGGGTGGCCAAGGCGAAGGCCGAGGCAACGCAGTCTGGCTTGGAGGCGAAAGAAGCCGAGAAGCGGAGTCGCGAGCTTAAGAATCACGAGAAGCGCGTTGACGAGTTGCAGCAGCAACTGGCCAAGACGCGCGCCCGCCCCGCGCAGGTCATGCAACCGCGCACTCGGCAGATGATGGCGGCGCGCCCGCTCGACCGCCGCGAACTCAACGCTCCGGCCGCCACGGACCCGCGCGAGGTGCTGGCCGACTGGATGACTGCCCCCGCCAACGACTACTTCAGCGGTGCCATGGTGAACCGGGTCTGGAAACACTTCATGGGCGTCGGGCTGGTTGAACCGGTGGACGACCTGCGCGATAGCAACCCGCCGTCGAACCCGGAGTTGTGGGCATTGCTGAAGCGAGAGTTTGTCCGGGGCAGCTTCGACCTCCGGCAGCTCATGCGCCTCATCGTGAGTTCTCGCACGTATCAACTGGATTCGCAGACGCAGCCGGGCAACGCAAACGACCAGCGCTTCTATTCGCACTACTACGCGCGCCGCCTGCCCGCCGAGGTTTTCCTGGATGCGTTGGGCGATGCCACTGGCGTGCCCGAGAGCTTCCCGGGCTATCCGGTGGGGCTGCGGGCGGTGCAGTTGCCGGAGCCGACGGTGAACTCCTATTTCCTCGGCCTCTTCGGGCGTTCTGAGCGCATCACCGCCTGTGCTTGTGAGCGGGATGGCGAAGTCACGCTGCCGCAGTTGCTTCACCTCAGCAACGGCGAGGAAATCACGACCAAGATCAAGGCCGCCAGCGGCACGCTCGCCGAACTGCTGAAGGACAGCGATGACCGGCGGGTGCTCGAAGAATTGTATCTGCGCGCCTTCTCGCGGCTGCCCTCTGCGGCGGAGCGGGAGAGTGTGAGCCGGTTGCGGTCGGCGGGCGAAACCCGCGAGGCCTTCTTCGCCGACTTGTTCTGGGCGCTGTTGAACACGAAGGAATTTGCCTTCAACCACTGACTTATGCTCGACGTCTCCCTCAGTCCGCAGCCGAACCGCTTCTGCAACGGCTGGGCCCGCCGCGACTTTCTCCGCGTGGGCGCGCTGGCTCCGTTTGGCCTCTCCCTGCCGGCCTTGCTTGCGGCGGAGAAGAGCGCCGGTCCTGACCGGAAAGCCCGTGCCAAGTCGGTGGTGCTCGTCTTCCTCGGGGGTGGGCTCTCGCATCACGACAGCTTCGATCTGAAGCCCGATGCCCCGGCTGACGTGCGCGGCATCTACAAGCCCATCCCGACCAATGTCCCCGGCCTGCACATCGGCGAGCTGTTACCGAAGATGGCCAAGACGATGGACAAGCTCACGCTGGTCCGCTCCGGGGCGCACGAGAACGACCACCACGAGACCGCGACCAACTGGGTGCTCTCCGGGCGCTTCGGTTCGCTCTTCGGCGAATACCCGGCGATGGGCGCGGTGGTCGCACACCGCGCCGGTTTCCGCAACGTGTTGCCGCCCTACGTGGCCATTCCGCGCAACCCGTCCTTCACCTGGGAGCTGGGCAAGAGCGTTTTCCTTGGCGGTCGCTGTGAGTCCTTCAAGGCGGGCGATCCGAATGCGGACAACTACAAGGTTCGCGATCTATCCGTGCCTGCCGAGGTGAAGCGCGAGAATCTCGAACGCCGCAAGACGCTGCTGGCGGCGGTGGACAACCTGGCCAAGCGCATTGACGGCAACGATCAGCTTGCCACCTACAACGAGTTCCAGCAGCACGCCGCCGAGATGGTGTTGTCGAAGGAGGCGCAGACCGCCTTCGCCATCGATCAGGAGTCACCCAAGCTGCGCGACGAGTATGGGCGCAGCACCTTCGGCCAGAGCTGCCTGCTCGCGCGGCGGCTGGTGCAGCACGGTGTGCGCTTCGTGACCGTGAACTACGGCGGCTGGGATCATCACGCGAAGATTTTCCCGAGTCTCGACAAGAAGCTGCCGGAGTTTGACAACGGCTTTGCGACGTTCATCCAGGACATGGATGCGCATGGTTTGCTGAAGGACACGCTCGTCGTTTGCATGGGCGAGTTCGGACGCACGCCCAAGATCAACAAGGACGCCGGTCGTGACCACTGGGGCAAGGCGGCTTCAATGCTCTTCGCCGGGGCGGGTGTCAGCCGGGGCAAGGTCGTCGGAGCCACGGATCGCGATGGGGCGCTGGTCACGGAATCACCGGTCCGTCCGGCGGATGTGGCTTACACGATTTTTGATTCGCTCGGCATCGATCCGCGCAGCGAAATCCACACGCCCGACGGCCGCCCGGTGGCCATTCTGGACGAGGGTGCGGTCATCCAGCCGTTGTTCAGTTGAGATGAAGACCCGCGTTGCTGGTCCACTGTTCGGCGGGATGTTGGCCATCACCTGTGCCTTCTGGGTGCGGGCGGCGGAGGCCAAGAAGGAAGAGCCGAAGCCGCCGAAAGTTTTGCTCGCCGTGCCCTTCGCAGTCATCGCCGGGCAGACCAACCGCGTCGAGGTCCGGGGCTTGAATCTCGACACGGTGAAGGCGGTGCAGTTCGAGGCCGCTGGCGTGGTTGCGACGGTGAAATCGGCGGGCAAGTCAGAGCCGCCGAAGAATGCGAAGAAGGAACGCTTTGGTGACACGCAGGCGGTGCTGGAGGTCTTTGTCCCGGCGTCGGCCGGGGCATCGGAGCTGCCCTTCAAAGTTGAAACTCCGGCCAACGGGTCTGCCGACGGTCGCCTGCGCGTGCTGCGTCGCGGTGAGTTCACCGAGGAGAAGGAGGAGAACGGCTCCTTTGCCCACCCGCAGTCTCTCCAACTGCCGGCCCTTGTGCGCGGCAGCATCAAGGGCGCGCAGGATGTGGACATATTTCAGTTCGAGGGCAAGGCGGGCTGGAAACTGACCGCCGAGGTGCTGGCCGGCCGGGCTGGTTCGCCGTGCGATCCGCTGCTCACGTTGTGGAGCGAGCGCCGCGCGTTGCTGCTCTCCGATGATGATTCGGCCACCGAGCGCGATGCGCGGTTGACCTTCACGCTGCCGGCGAATGGGAAGTATTTTCTCGTGGTGCAGGACGCCCACGATCAGGGCGGGCCGGCTTACGGTTATCACCTGTCCGTGCAGTGCGGACCCTGAGCCGCCGGCTAAGGCGGCTGCCAATTCCACCAGCCCGGACTTACTCGCTGCTGCGGGAGATGAGCCACCGAACGTCCGTGCCGGAATTGGGATGAGCACCATTTCGGGTGACGGTGCGGCGGTCCACCCACCGGTGTGTCTCTGAGTGGCCGTCGGCAAACGAAAGTCCGCCGGAGTCGTTGTGGTAGCTGGCCGGATAATCAATGAAGGTCGTGGCCGTGGGCATAGGGTCCGCCACCCAGTAGATGCCGTCATTGAGGCCCGTGGGTTCCTCATCTAGGAAGACAAACCGCTGGGCCGGGTTGATGATTTCACTGGTGCGCCGGAACTTCGCATACGTGGACGCCTGGATGTTGGGGTAAAACTGGCCGTTGTTCTGCCCGCCCATGTAGCCGTTCATGGACACGCTGCGAATGCGGGGAATGCCCAGTCCGGCGGCGACGCTGCGATCCGCCGGACACTTGAAGATTTCAGGGGTCTGCGCGAAGCGGCCGATCAAGCCCGACATCATCAGCGAGATGTTGGTGGCCTCGGTGGCGATGGCCATGTTCGCGGTGCCAAACCATTGCTGGTAACCCGTCTGGTTGGAGTTGTAGGGCA
>CAIPBN010000766.1 GCA_903863315.1 uncultured Verrucomicrobiota bacterium
AACTTCTTCATCCCGCTCTTCCGCATGACCCCGGACAAGCTCGGCGTCTTCACGCATGTCGAGCAGCAGTGGACCTCCAGCTACTACCCCGGCATCGGCATCCTGGCGCTGGCCGCCATCGCCGTCTGGCGGCGCCGCGAACCGCGCGTGTGGCTGCTCGCCGCCATCGCCGTGCTCGGCGTCTGGCTTGCGATGGGGCAAAAGGCCTTCCTACTCGACTGGCTGAAGGCTGTATGCCCACCGCTGGGTTTCATCCGCTTCCCCATCAAGTATGTCCTGCTGCCGCTGATGGTGCTGCCATTCTTGGCAGCGCTCGGATGGAAGGCGGGCGATGCCGGAGCCAGTGCAGGCGGAGACGCTTCCCAACGGATTTTCATCGCACTGCTCTTAATGACGAGCGGGGTCATTAAGTGGTCACGTGAGAACGAACCGATAGCTCCGGCAGCGGACTTCCTGCAATGGCTACAGATTAGCGGGGCGAGATCAGTCGGCTTGTTGGGCCTAATCGGTGTGACATGGGGGCAATTTCACAGTTCGGTCATTGCGACACGCCGCACTCTCCTGCTTCTAGCCCTGCTGGCTTTGTTCACGCTCGACATCCTCACCCACGCCCCGCGCCAAAACCCCACCGTCATCACCCAGGCCTACGAGCCGGGCGTCGCCAAGTTCTCCACCACCATGCCGCGTCTCGGCGAAGGCCGCGCAATGGTCAGCCGCGAGATGGAGGGTTTCATGGCGCATGCGCAGAATCCCAACGCCCTCAACTACTGCATCGGCGCCCGTCGAGCCGCCTTCGCGAACTGGAACCTCCTCGACAGCGTGCCAAAGGTGAACGGCTTCTTCTCCCAGTTCCCGCGCGAGCTGTCCGACACTTGGTGGCTGCTCTACGGCCACGACCGGCCGTTCCCCGAGCGCTTCGCCGACTTCCTTGGAGTCACCCGTATCTCGTCGAGCGAGACGCTCTTCACCTGGGCGCACCGCACCAACGCGCTCCCCCTCGTCACCGCCGGCGTGGAGCCGGTCTTCACTGACGCTACGAACACCCTGCGCGAACTTGCGAACACGGGCTTTGATCCCGCAGGAAACGTCTTCTTGCCGAAGGAACTGCTCAATGTCTCCCGCGCCAGCAACGCCAGCGCCATCACGCGCGCAACCGTCCTGTCCACGCGCTGGAACCGCGAATCCATCAAGATCGAGGTCGAGGCCAACGCGCCCGTGTGGGTCGTCATCGCCCAGACCTACTACCACCCGTGGAAAGCGTTCGAGGGCGAACGCGAGCTGCCCATCCGCCGCGCCAACCACGCCTTCCAAGCCATCGAAGTCAGTGAGGGGCGCCACAGGATAGAACTGCGTTATGTGGACCACGCGTTCCGCCTTGGCACCGCGCTCTCCCTCGCCACGCTCTGCTGCGTGGTGGCCGGGCTCATCTGGTTTTCCCGTAGTCCACTGAAAACTGAACACTGATTACTAATCACTCTTCCTGAACTCCCCCGCCGCCAATTTCCTTACGCCCCTGCGCTTCGCCGTCCTGCTCGCCGCGCTGATCTTCGCCTCGTGGCCGGACGTGCTGCTCGGCTCGGCCAGTTTCGTTCTGCGCGACTTCAGCGTCTTCGGGTATCCCATCGCGCACTACCACCGCGAATGCTTCTGGCGCGGCGAGCTGCCGCTCTGGAACCCGCTCAACAACTGCGGGCTGCCCTTTCTCGCGCAGTGGAACACGATGACGCTCTACCCCGGCTCGCTCTGTTACCTGCTCCTGCCGCTGCCGTGGTCGCTCGGGTTTTTCATGCTGATGCATCTTTGGCTGGGCGGATTCGGCATGTATGCCATCGCACGCCGCTGGACCGGCCTGAACTTCACCGCCGCCCTCGCCGGTGTGGCCTACGCCTTCCACGGCCTGATGCAGCAATCGCTCATGTGGCCGAACAACATCGCCGCATTCGGGCTGCTCCCGTGGGTCGTGCTGACCGTGGAGAGCGGCGTGCGCGAAGGCGGTCGCAAGCTCGTCATAGCCGCGCTGGTTGGTGCATTACAGATGCTGACCGGCGCGCCGGAAGTCATCGTGTTCACCTGGCTCATCTGCGGCGCGCTGCTGAGTTCTGAACTAGTAAAGCGGACAACGGAAAACGTAAGTCGAGCGGCCCTTACGCATTACGCATTACGTTTTACGGCTCTCATCTCCCTCGTCACCCTCCTCGCCGCCGCCCAGCTCCTCCCGTTCCTCGACCTCCTCCGCCACTCGCAGCGCGATGCCGGTTTCGACAACTCCGTGTGGTCGCTGCCGGCGTGGGGCTTTGCGAACTACCTCGTGCCGCTATTCCGCTGCGTGCTCACCTCGCCCGGCGTGCCCCTGCACGGCGGCCAGAGCTGGACCTCGTCCTACTACACCGGGGCGGGCGTGCTCGCGCTGGCGTTGCTCGCCGTGCTGCGGGTTTCGGACCGGCGCTCACGCCTGCTGTCCTTGCTCGGCGCGATTTGTCTCGTGCTGGCGCTGGGCAGGACCGGTTTGCTCTACTCCATCTTCGAGCGCATCCTGCCGCTGGGCGTCATGCGCTACTCGGTGAAGTTCGTCATCCCGCTCACCTTCATCCTGCCGCTGCTCGCCGCCTTCGCCATCAAGGAACTCTTCCGGGACGCCAAGCCCTTCTCATTAGCACCGGGCTTCAGCCCGGTGTCTCAGGCGGATAATGAGAGCAAAGCCGTTTCAACGGCTTCGTCTCCGCCCGCCACCGAAGCCGCTGAAGCGGCTGTCCAATCTGAGTGCGCGCCGGACACCGGGCTGAAGCCCGGTGCTAATGAGAGTTCAAATCACGCACCCCAGACGCCAGATGCCATCCCCCATCCCCTTCCCCTCTCCGTTGACGAACTCCGCGCCCGTATGGCCCGCCACCGCCTGCGCGCCATCGCCGCCGTGCTGGCTGCCGTCGTCGCACTGATCGCCGTGCTGGGCTGGCTCAATCCGCTGGCTGGCGAAGGTCTGGAAGCCCGGCTCATGCTGCTCTTCAGCGCGACGGCGGGCGGCATCTTCCTCGTCTTCACCGTCGCCGCCGTGCTGGGCTTGCGGAACGCCGAGTCGCGCACGCGCAGTTTC
Organism: uncultured Verrucomicrobiota bacterium; assembly: GCA_903863315.1. GTDB lineage: Bacteria > Verrucomicrobiota > Verrucomicrobiia > Limisphaerales > SXTU01 > SXTU01. The sequence goes on from CAIPBN010000766.1 coordinate 3,092, forward strand.
CTCTGGAGCCTCGCCGTCATCGGGCTGGTCTTCGCCGACTTGCGCACGCACCTGCCGAACCTGACGCCGCGCATTCCACCCGGCTATTTCCAACCCGGCCAGCCGGACCTCCTGGCCCTCACGCCCGCGCCTCGCAACGGTGTCGCCCGTGCCTCGATGACTTGGCAGTCACTACAGGAGTTCAAGAGCAAGATGCTGCCAAAGCTGGAAGAGACGCTCCTACTGCAGCGCGTCGGCCTCTACGACAACCTCAACCTCCTCGATGGCCTCGCCAAGACCGACGGCATCTTCAGCCTCTACCTGCGCACAGAGCAGGAAGTCGAGGCACGGCTTTTCTTGTCCGGCGGCACCAACTCGCTGCCCGGCCCGCTCGCCAACTTTCTCGGCATCGCACACGTCAGCTCGCCGACGAACATCTTCAAGTGGCACCACCGCGACACCGCGCTCCCGCTCATCACCGCCGGGCAACGCCCTGAATTCTCTGCTGCGGAAGTCACTTTGCCCGCAATGGCCAGCACGAACTGGAGCCCGCATGCGACCGTCTTCCTCCACCCGTGGGACAAGGCCTTGGTGCCTGCCACCAACATGGCTGCGGCCAAAGTCTCAGCCGCGAAGTGGGACGCCCACCACATCGAGTGCGAGGTCGAGTCACCCGAGCCGACGCTGGTCGTCATCGCGCAAGCGTTCTACCATCCGTGGCGAGCCACAGTGAACGGACAGCCTGCAACCATCCTTCGCGCGAACCACGCCTTCCAAGCCGTGCCCATCCCCGCAGGCCGCAGCACGGTGCGTCTGGAGTATGTGGACCGTCGCTTCCACCTCGGCGTCGCTCTCTCCCTGCTTGGGCTGGTTTCGTGCGGTGTGCTGTGGTGGTGCGCCCGGTCCACACCCGCAGGAGACGGCGTGAGGCGTCTCACTTCATCTGAGTCAGAAACCAGAGTCTCCTGACGTCGTCTCCTATACTTGCGCGAGAACCCCGTGCCTCTCGAACCCACAACCCCAGACCCCAGACCCCAGACCCCAGACGCGTCGCC
>CAIPBN010000767.1 GCA_903863315.1 uncultured Verrucomicrobiota bacterium
GGCTGAACGCCTACACCCGCGCGTTGCTCGCGCTCGCCGCGCATCACATGGGCAAGGCGGCCGAGGCGAAGACGCTCATCGCCAATCTGGAGAACGGCGTAAAGCGCGACGACCGCCCGGACGCGAGCGTGCTTGTCGGCGGCCAGTTGCCCGCGAACGCAGGCCTGATGGGGACGGCGCATTGGGGCGAGGACGGCATTTACTGGCGCTGGTCCGATGGCGGCGTGGAGGCGACGGCCTTCGCCCTGCGCGCGTTGCTGGCGATTGACCCACAGAACAAACTCATCGAACCGGTCACCAACTGGCTCCTCAAAGGCCGGCGCGGCGCGCAGTGGAGCAACACCCGCGACACCGCCATCACCGTGCTCGCGCTCAACGACTACCTGCGCGTGACGAAGGAGCTGTCGCCCGAGCTGGAATACGAAGTGACCGTGAACGGCACGAGCATCGCCAAGCGCAAGGTCAGCGGCGCGGAGGTCTTCGCCGCGCCTAGCCGCTTTGCCGTGGACACCAAGCTCATCAAGGACGGCGCGAACAACATCCGCATCCAGCGCAAGGGCGAGGGACCTGTATATTTCGCGGCGGAGGCGAAGTTCTTCAGCCTCGAAGAGCCCATCCCCGCGAGCGGCAACGAGATTTTCGTGAAGCGCGAATACTTCAAGCTGGTGGGCCGCCCGACGCTCCTCAAGGGCCTGCTCTACGACAAGGTGCCGCTGCTCGACGGCGAGTCCGTGAAGAGCGGCGAACGCATCGAGACCGTCCTGACCCTCGAGGCGAAGAACAACTACGAGTATCTGCTCTTCGAGGACCTGAAGCCCGCCGGCTTCGAGGCCGTGGCCGTGCGCAGCGGCGAGTCGTTGTATGCGCGCGAGCTGAAGAGCGGCGCGGTGGAGCGGAAGTTTGGGGTCGTTGGACAGCCGGCACCGGGGCCAAGTCAAAAGGAAAAAGGCAAAGGGCAAAAGCCGAAGGCGACCGTTGCCGCTCCGGCGTTGGCAGCCGCCGCGCCCGCGCGCGTTGGCATTGCGCCGCTTATTGCAGTGATGCCACCCCGGCCCATCGGCATCGGCGAGCCGGACTTCACGGGTCGCAACCGCTGGGTTTACCAAGAGCTGCGCGACCGCAAAGTCGCCCTCTTCCTCGACAAGCTGCCCGAAGGCGTCTGGCAGCTCCGCTACGAGATGCGCGCTGAAGTCCCCGGTGCCTTCCACGCGCTCCCCGTCCTCGGCCACGCGATGTATGTGCCAGAAATCCGCTGCAACGGCGCAGAGCTACGCGTGACGGTGTCGGATGCGAAGTGACCGGTGCTACCAACGAAATGAGAGCGCTACCGATGAACAGGCCGGGTCCGGAACCGCGCGCCAGCGTCTTGGAGTGCGGCAGCCCTCTGCCGCTTTCGAACGCGACCGGGCCAACGCAAAGCGCCAGAGGGCTGGCGCACTCCAAAACCTCGCGGCCTGCCGAACCGCTCCTTCCCTCCGTCCTCCTGTGCTTGCTCTGCGCGCTGCCCATCCTGGCCCAAACGCCAACGCCAGCGCCGCAGAGACCCAAGCTGCCAGCCGCTGACTCCATGAAGATTTCGCTGCTGGCGGACAAGGCGGAGTTCTTCCTCGGCGAGAACATCCTGCTGCACTACCGCATCGAGAACACGGGCAAGGAACATCTCGGCATTGATGTCGGCGGTGATTACCGGGGCGGCACGCGGGCCAATCGCTTTAAGGTCACGGTCGTGGACGCCGCCGGGCGCGAGTTGCCCGACCCCGCGCCGACACAACATGACATGGGCGGCCTCAGCCCGCTCGGCGGCGCGAAGCCGGGCGCTGCTTGGTTCGAGAACGTCTGGCTGCTGCGCTACCGCACGTTTGACCAGCCGGGTGATTACACCGTCACCGTCTTCCACGACCTCGGCTGGGGCGAGCGTCAGGCCACCGACCCGCGCATGGTCACACTCAAGCTCCGGCTGAAGATGCCGAACGAAGCGGAGGCACGGCAGGTCATCGCCAACATGGAGAAGGCGAAGAGCAATCCCGGCAGCACCTGGGGCACGAAAGGCCAGCCCGCCGCTGATTTCAGCCTGCTCAAGTTCCCCGTGTATCGCCCACTGCTCGCGGAGCGCGAGGGCAAGTGAGGGAGCTTCCGCTGGATCGCGGGCGAAGCGCTACAAAGCAGTCGCCTCCTTCCTCGACAAGCTTCCCGAAGGCATCTGACAGCTCCGCTACGACCTGCGCGCCGAAGCCCCCGGAGCCTTCCACGCCCTCCCCGTCCTCGGCCACGCGATGTATGTGCCCGAAATCCGCTGCAACGGCGCGGAATTTCGGGTGACCATTGCCGAGGCGAAGTAGCGAACTTGAGCATCGCAGATCGCGGTCGGGTTCAATCCATCGAGGCAGGAAACCGGAAAAATTCGATCAGGCCTCGCACCGAAACCGGTTTGCATGGCGGGCGGCAGGCCAAGTCGGCGCTTGCCAAGTGCGCGGGTGGCCGGGATTTTAGTCCCATCGTTCGCGCCGAACCCAGCCTTCGCTTCGGCAACCGGGAATCGCTTCCCGGGATGGTTTCCCCCTGCCCCGCCCCAACCGCATGAGTGACACCGAAGCCAGACGTCTGGAGGCGCTACAGCGCTATCGCATCCTCGACACCCCGCCGGAAACCGCGTTCGACGATCTGGTCCACCTGGCGGCCCAGCTTTGCAACACGCCGATGGCCGCCATCTGCCTGCTGGACGAGCGGCGCGCGTGGTTCAAGGCCCGCATGGGAACGAGCATGTCGGAGGTGCCCCGGGAAAGTTCGTTCTGCCATCATGCCGTGCAGCAGACCGGGACGCTGGTGGTGCGCGACACCCAGACCGACGAGCGGTTCCGCGAGCACCCGATGGTGAAGGACAATCCGCCGGTGCGGTTTTATGCCGGGCAGCCGCTGATCACGCCCGAGGGCCTGGCGGTGGGGACGCTATGCGTGATGGACCGGGTGACGCGCGGGCTGACGGGGCAACAGGCGCTGGCGTTGCAGCGCCTGAGCCGGCAGGTGGTGACGCAGCTCGAGGTGCGCCGGCACGTGGCGGATCTGGAACGGGAGATCAAGAAGCACCAGGAAACCGAGGACGCGTTGCGGTTCACCGAGGCGATGTTCCGGGGCATTTACGAGAATGCCACGGACGGCATTTTCCAAACGACGCCGGAGGGCAAGTTTCTCTCCGCCAACCCGATGCTGGCGAAGATCTACGGCTTCGGCTCGCCGGAGGATCTGGTCCAGGTGTTGAGCGATGTCTCCCGCCAGCTCTACGTGGATCCGGCGCGCCGCGAGGAGTTCGTGCGGCAGATGCGGGAGAAGGATCTGATCCAGGGCTTCGAATCGCAAGTTTACAACGCCCGGGGCGAGATCATCTGGATCGCGGAGAACGCGCGCGCAGTGCGCGATGCCGAGGGGCGGGTGCGCTATTACGAGGGAACGGTGGAGGACATCACCGAGCGCAAGCGCGCCGAACTGGCCGTGCGCGAGGCGGAGCGGCGCTTCCGCTCGATCTGGGAGAAGTCGGCGGATGGCATGCGGCTCACGGACAAGGACGGGATTCTGCGGGCGGTGAACCCGGCCTACTGCCGCATCGTGGGCATGACCGAGGCGGAGTTGCTCGGCCAAGTTTACATCGTCAGCTACCGCGAAGGGGAGGATGTGGACCGCCTCCATGAGCGCTACCGGGAGAACTACCGGACGCGGAACATCCCCGAGCACATGGAACGCCGGGTGACGTTCAAGAGCGGCCGGTCCGCTATTCTGGAGCTGTCCAACTCGTTCGTGGAGAACGAGGGCCAGGACCCGCTCGTGCTGAGCATCTTCCACGATGTCACCGAGAGTCGGCGGGCGGAGGAGAAGCTGCGCAACTCGGAGGATCGCTTCCGCTCCATCTGGGAGAAGTCCGTGGATGGCATGCGCCTGATCGACAAGGAAGGGCTCACCCGCGCGGTCAATCCCGCCTTCTGCCGGCTGGTGGGCCTGAGTGAGGCGGAGCTGATCGGGCACCCTTACACCGACCACTACGGACAGGGCGAGGACGCGCAGGCGCGGCTGGCCCGCTTCCGGGCGGAATACGCCACGCGGAGCATTGCGGAGCACATGGAGCGCCGGCTGATGCTGCGGGACGGACGAACGGTGGATGTGGAGCTTTCGATTTCGTTTGTCGAGGTGGCCGGCGAGGACCCGCTGGTGCTCACCGTGTTCCACGATCTCACGGCCCGCAAACGGGTGGAAGCCGCGCTGCGGGAATCAGAGTTCCTCTATCACTCGCTGGTGGACAATCTTCCGCAGAACATGTTCCGCAAGGATCTGGCCGGCCGGTTCACGTTCGTGAACCAGCGCATGTGCCAGGAGATCGGAAAGTCGCGCGAGGAAATCATCGGCAAGACCGACGCTGATCTGTTCCCGGCGCAGATGGCGGAGAAATACCAGCGGGACGACCTGCGCATCATCGAGTCCCGCAAGACGCACGAAATCCTAGAGGCCCATTTCTCGCCCGAGAAGGGCAAGACGTATGTGCAGGTCGTCAAGACGCCCTTGTTTGACGCCGAGGGCAACGCACTGGGCATCCAGGGCATCTTCTGGGATGTCACCGAACGCAAGCGCATCGAGGAACAACTGGCCATCGAGCGCGATCTGCTGCGCGCGCTGCTCGACAACGTGCCGGACCGCATCTACTTCAAGGACACCGAGTCACGCTTCCTGCAGGCCAGCATGGCGCTGGCCCGGCGTCTGGGCGTGAAGGATGCCGTGGACGTGGTGGGCAAGACGGACTTTGATTTTCATCCTCCGGAGCTGGCGCGGGAGTTCCACGCCGACGAGCAACGCATCCTGCTCACCGGCCAGCCCATCATCAACAAGGTCGAACGCCAGCGGGCCACCGACGGCAGCGACATCTGGGCCTCGGTCACAAAGGTGCCGCTGCGGAATCGCGCGGGGTTCATCACGGGCATCATCGGCATCTCCCGCGACATCACCGCCATCAAGCGGGTCGAAAGCGAGCTCCAGAAAGCGCGTGACGCGGCGCTGGAATCCACCCGGCTGAAGTCCCAGTTCCTCGCCGCCATGAGCCATGAGATCCGGACGCCCATGAACGGCGTGGTCGGCATGATCGAGCTGCTGCTGGACACCGAGCTTTCGCCGCAGCAGCGGGAGTTCGCCGAGACGGTCCACTCCAGCGCCTACGCGCTGCTGCACATCATCAACGACATTCTGGACTTCTCGAAGATCGAGGCGGGCAAGCTGAGCCTGGAGCGGACCGACTTCGACTTGCGGGAGGTGGTCGAGCGCAGCGCTGAACTGCTGGCCCATCGCGCGCAGGCCAAGAACCTGGAGCTCATCTGCTGGATGGCACCCGACGTGCCGGCGCAGTTGTGCGGCGACCCCGTGCGCCTTCAACAAATCCTGGTGAACCTCCTTGGCAACGCGGTGAAATTCACCGACCACGGCGAAGTGGTGCTGCGCCTCGTCAAGGAAGGCGAAACCGAACGCGCCGTGGCGGTGAAGATCTCGGTGCTGGACACAGGCATCGGCATACCCGCAGAAGCGCAGGGGAAGATCTTTGAAGCATTCACGCAGGCGGACGGCTCGACCACGCGCAAATATGGCGGCACCGGGCTGGGACTATCCATCTCACGGCAACTAGTGGAGCTGATGGGCGGCAAACTGGAACTGCAAAGCGTGGTCAACGAGGGATCCACCTTCTGGTTCACCCTCTCGCTGGAAAAGCAGCCCGGGGCCTCCGCCCAGCCCAACAGCTCGCGGCTGGCCGGGGCGTGCATGCTGGCAGTGACCGAGAACGTGCACCTGCGCCACGCCGTGGGCAGCCTGGCCAGCCACCTGGGCATGAGCTGCGCCGGGGTCCGCACCGCTGATGAGGCGCTCCACGCCCTGCGGGACGCAACCGTGGGGGCCACGCCCTTCGACGTGGCGCTGCTGGACATCAAGCTCCCCGGCGCAGACGGCCTGACCCTGGCACAGGGCATCAAAGCGGAACCGGAGATCGCCGACACCAAGCTGGTCCTGCTCACCCCGATGGGACAACGCTTGGACATAGAAATCATGAAACTCGCCGGGCTCGCGGGCAGCATGCTCAAGCCCGTTCGCCTGGCCCGGCTGGAAGAGACCTTGCTTCGCGTGCTGTCGCATGATGACCCGAGCCTGGTCCTGCCCGCCCCGGTGGAGCCGGCCGCCGCCCAACGCAGCAAGGGACCGCCCGGAGAAACCCGCCCGCTGCGCATCCTGCTGGTGGAAGACAACAGCGTGAACCAGCGGGTGGCCCTGCTGCAGCTCAAGAAACTCGGCTACCAGCCCGACACCGTGTTGAACGGAGAGCAGGCAGTCGCCGCCGTGCAGGCCAAGACCTACGACGTTGTCCTCATGGACTGCCACATGCCGGTGATGGACGGCTACACCGCCACCCGCCGCATCCGGGAATGGGAGAGTCACACCGGCAGCCCGCGCCTGCGGATTCTGGCCATGACGGCCGATGCGGGGCGCGGGGATGCGGAACAGTGCTACGCGGTCGGCATGGATGACTTCATCACCAAGCCCGTCCATCTGCCCGAACTGTGCGCGGCCTTGGAGCGCGCGGGCACCGAGCGTGGCCCGGGCACCATCCCGCCCGATGCCAACACCCCGGCCAGCGGCGACTCGGCCACGTTGGATTTTTCCGTGCTGGCCGGTTTCCGCACCCTGAGCGAGCCCGGCCAGCCTGATCCGGTGGTCGAGCTGATTGACCTCTTCTTGGAAGATGCTCCGGAGCGGCTGCAAGCCATGCAGACCTCCCTGGCCCGGCAGGACAGCGACGCCCTCAAGGTGGCCGCCCATTCCCTCAAGGGCAGCGCCCGCAATCTGGGAGCCCGGCCGCTGGCCAGCATTTGCGCTGAACTCGAGCACATCGCCGCAAACAATGAATGGGCCAGCGCCGAGCCGCTGCTGCAGGCCATCGGCAAGGAGTTCGACAAGCTGCGGGCCCTCCTCGCCGCCGAGAAACGTGAAGGACCCCGCTGAATCACGGATTCCAGAGTTGAGTTTCTCGTTTTCTCTGCCAGCTTCTGCGGTGGCCTTCCAGTGAAGGCCGTTGAACGTCTTTCCTCCTCTCACACCATGCAAATCACCAAGCAACTCGCCATCTTCCTCGACAACTCGCCGGGCATGCTCGCGCTCGTCTGCCACGCGCTCGCGGAGGCCAAGGTGAACATCTACGCCATTTCGGCCAGCGACACCGTGGACCACACGGTCATCCGCATGGTCGTGGACAACCCCCAGAAGGCGACCTACGTCTTCGAGGAGCGCGGCACGCTGGTGGTCGAGGATGAGGTGCTCATGATCGACGGCGACAACCGCCCGGGCTCGCTCGCAAAAATCGCCGAGCGGCTCGGCGCGGCCAAGGTGAACATTGAGTATTGCTACTGTGCGACCAGTCCCGGCTCACGCCGCGGCCTGCTGATCCTGCGGGTGAAGAACCCGCAGAAAGCGCTGAAGGTGCTGAATGGCTAGAGAAGCAGCTGGCTGTCAGCGGTCAGCAACTCACTTGGCCCACGTCCATGAAGTCCTGCTTGCCTGCTGATGGCTGACTGCTGGCTGCTTCCATGCACCCCCTCCTCTACGAGCTGAACACCCGCTGCTGGCTGCTGGAGCTGTCCAGCCAGCATGGCCGTTCGATTGATCTAGGGAACGTGCCGGACACGGAGTTCCAAACCTGGAAGCGGCTCGGTTTCACTCACATCTGGTTGATGGGGACATGGACGACGTGCAGCCGGGCACGTGAGTTCGCGTTGACTGACTCGTCGCTGATTCAGTCCTACCGGCAGGCCCTGCCCGACTGGACTCCGGACGACGTGACTGGTTCGCCCTACGCGCTGGCCGAGTATCAGGTGCCGGACAAACTGGGCGGCGAGGAAGGGCTGCGCAAGTTCCGCCGCCGGCTCAACGAGCACGGGCTGAAGCTAATTCTGGATTTTGTCCCCAACCACACCGGGCTCGGCCATCCCTGGGTGCGGATGCGGCCAGAGCTGTATGTGCAGGCCGTGCCCGGCACGCCCGACACCTTCGCCACCGACACGGGCTTGGGCGTCTTCTGGGTCGCGCATGGAAAGGATCCGTTCTTCCCGGCCTGGCGCGACACCGCCCAGCTCGACTACCGGCGCGCCGACACCCAGGCCGTGATGCGTGAGGTCCTGCGCAGTGTGGCCGCCCGCTGTGACGGGGTGCGCTGTGACATGGCCATGCTCCTCCTCAAGGATGTTTTCGCGAAGACCTGGTCGGCCTGCTCCCTGAAGGGACCGCAAGCCACCGGAGAATTCTGGACCGCCGCGATTGCCGAGGTGCGGCAGGCCTTTCCAGACTTCTTGTTCATGGCGGAGGTTTACTGGGATCTCGAAGAAAACCTGCAACAGATCGGTTTTGACTACACCTACGACAAGTGGCTCTACGACCATCTGGCCAATGACAACTACGCGGAGACTCAGGTCCACTTGCTCGACGTGCCGCGCGAGTTTCTCCGGCGTAGCGTCCACTTCCTGGAGAACCATGACGAGCAACGGGCCAGCCGGCGGTTTTCGTTGGACGAGCACCGGGTGGCTGCGCTTCTGAGCCTGGGCCTGCCGGGCATGCGCCTCGTGCATCACGGTCAGTTGCAAGGCGCACGCACCCAGCTTCCAGTGCAACTGGGCCGCCGCCCCGACGAGCCGCCCGATCCCGCGCTGACCAGATTCTACGAGCGCCTGCTGGGAGCTCTGCGCGCCCACGCCGTCGGCCAGGGTGAGTTTGAAATCCTGCGCCCCCGCTCTGCCTGGTCGGAAAACACTTCCGACCACTGCTTCGTCATTGTGCAATGGCAGTCCAGCCCGGATGCCTTTGATCTGGTGGTGGTGAATCTGGCCGCCCAGTCCAGCCAGTGTTACGTGACCCCCACCATCGCGGGTCTCGCCCGCCGTGAGTGGACCATGGTGGATCTGTTGGGTGAGGAAAAGTTCTGGCGGAACGGCCACGAAATGCACCAGCGCGGCTTGTATCTGGCCGTCCCACCACGGGCGGCGCAGCTCTTCCACTTCTCTCCGGCACGCTAGCTGCCGCCTAGATGGCAGCACCCACGAGCCAGGCAATGATGGCCTTCTGCGTGTGCAGCCGGTTCTCCGCCTCGCTGAAGATGGTGGCCGCGTTGGCTTCGAAGGTCTCGTCGTCGATTTCCTTGCCGCGGTAGGCCGGCAGGCAATGCATTACCAACGCCCCGGGATTGGCCAGCTTCACCAAGGATTGGTTGATCTGATACCCGGTCAGCACGCGAATGCGATCAGCAGCCTCGGCCTCCTTGCCCATGGAAACCCACACGTCGGTGTAGAGCAGGTCCGCTCCGGCCGCCGCTGCTGAGAGGTCCGCCGTCAGCACAATCTTGGCTCCAGTCGCCGTCAGATGCCCGGTAATGACCTCCCCGCTGCCGGTGGCCTGCGCATGAACGTGGGTGAAGCCCGCCCGCTCCAGTAACGCCAGGGGTGGCTGAAATTCCTTGGGCGCCGCGATGCGCAGCTCAAACCCCAGCTTGGCCGCTGCAAAGACCCAACTGGCCGGCACGTTGCACGCGCCATCTCCCACAAACGTGACCACCTTGCCCTGAATCGGGCCGCGCTGCTCCTGATACGTGAAGATGTCCGTGAGAATCTGGCACGGATGCTCCTCGTCGGTGAGCGCGTTGATGGTGGGAATGTTCGCGTAGTGCGCGAACTCCTCCACGTCCGCCTGTGCAAACGTGCGGAAGACGACGCCATGAACCATGCGTCCCAGCACCCGTGCGGTATCCTTGATCGGCTCACCGCGTCCGAGCTGGATGTCCACGGCGCTGAGGAACATCACGTTCGCGCCCAGCTCGCGCAGGCCGACCTCAAAGGACACGCGGGTGCGCGTGGAAGCCTTTGCGAAGATGAGCGCCCACGTCTGGCCCGCCAGCGGCATGGATGCAGATTTGCCGCGCTGGCGCTTCACCGTGGCGCTGGACGCCAGGATGATTTCCATGTCCGCGCGAGACAAATTCTCAAGGCTCAAGAGATGTTTCATGGTCGAGAGAAAGCGCGGAGTGTAGGCACGAGCGGGCGAAGTGCAAAAACTTTCTGAGCGGGCCCGCAGGATTTCTGGAACCCCGCGCACGGCGGGTCAAAGGCAGACGCCAGCCCCTTCTCCTCCTCCTCCGCCCCCCAAGCCGTGCAAGCCAGCATCTCCTGCCCTAGCGCGCGGCCAGCACCGCTGCGGACGACGACAGGGGGGCCTCCACCGTGCGCGAGCCCCGGATGTGCTTGTGACAGTTCACGCAACTGATGGTGAGCTGAAACCACGCCAGCGAGGCCGCCTCCGCGTTGCCGTCCTTGGCGGCCTTCACCAGTGACTCCGCCTGCCGTCGGAACTCGGCGGTCAACTGTTTGTATTCAGGCGTCTGACGTGCCTGCCAGCCAGCAACCTGGCTGAGCACCACCAGACGCTGGGCATTGACGGTGATCGTCGCGAAATTCTCAGTGGCAATGCCCTCCAGCACCTTCTGCGAACTGTCGAGTTTCGACCGCATCACTTCCCGCGTGGTGAGCTTGGGGTCATTGGGGGTCAGCGTCGCGGCAAGGCCAGCGAAGCCTATCCCCACCAGCAGGGCCGTAATCCAAAGCATCCTGGTTTTCATAAGCAAAACTCCCGTCTGCGTCCTTGTGACAGTGCGCAGACCATCGCGTTCCGACCGCTCCGCTCAAGCCGTGAAGCCGAAGCGGAAATGCTCCTCCTCGGGTTTGATCCCCAGCGAGGCGCACAGGTGCCGGGCCGCGAGAATCCCCGCCGCCGTCTTCACCAGCTTGTCCGATTCCGCGCGCGAAAGCTCCACGCCCTCATGCCGGATCGCATGCAGCCGGTAACCGTGCTCCAGCACATGGACAAGGAACTCCTCAACCGCCACCGGATCATCCGACTGATAGTGGTTCACATGGGCATTCCGCCCAAGGTTCATGGCGTATTCGACGTGATATTTGGCAAGCATAAGCCTGTTCAGTTAGAGATTTCTGGAATGGCTGACCGACTGGTGCACCCGCCTGGCCCAGTCCCGAAAGATGTCCCGTGCCGCCGGCAACGCCTCCGTCCAGTCCAGGTGCGTCAGCACCTTGTCTGAATGTGGCAGCAAGCCCTCCGGCAACCCGTGACCGTTGTTATTGGCATCGACGGGGCGCAACACGCTGTCCAACCGCATGACCAGTTGCGCCGTCCCCTCGTCGTATTCCGCATCGCCCGTGGCCAGCACCTCGACCGCACCGCCGGGAGCCGCCAGCGTCTCCACGACTTCACTTATGGAGAGGACTCGTCTCATACGGCGTGACGATGGAGCAAGTTCGCCAGCAGGACTCACCACGGATTGCTCAAGGCTGGCCTAGATTTGCAAAGCCATTGTGCCGCCGGCTTGCCGCCGCCGCGTGAACGCCTACGCTCCGGGCAAAGTCTGTTCACCATGCACCGCGCCGCTTTTTTCCTGTCGCTTGTCCTGCCCTCGATTCTTTTTATCGCCCTCCCCTGCTCCGCCGCCGTCAGCCACGGCTTCCGCGTGCCAGACGGCTTTGAAGTCTCGCTCTACGCCGGCGACGACCTCGCGCACGACATCTTCTCGATGACCACGGATGCCAAGGGCCGCATCGTCGTCGCGGGCAAGGACTACGTGAAAATCCTCCACGACACCGATGGCGACGGGAAGGCCGACAAGGCCACGCTCTTCGTGAAGGCCAGCAAGACCGGCGCGCACGGGATGTATTTCGACGGCCCTGACCTCATCATGAACGGCGACGGCGGTATTCGCCGCTGGCGCGACACGGACGGTGACGGGGTGGCCGATGGCGAGCCGGAGTTCTGGCTGCGCACTGAACGCGACGGCGAGCATTCCGCCAATGGCATCGTGAAAGGCCCGGACGGCTGGTTCTACCTCATCTGCGGCAACGATGCCGGCATCTCCAGCGAGCACGCGAAGCTCCCCGGCTCGCCCATCAAACAGGTCAACGCTGGCGCGCTCGTCCGCATTTCACCCGACGGCAAGACCAGCGAGGTCCTCGCGCACGGTTTCCGCAATCCCTACGACATTGACTTCCATCCGCTTGGCCACGTCTTCACCTACGACGCCGACGGCGAACGCGACCACCATCTGCCGTGGTATGCCGGCACACGCATGTTTGACATCGCCACCGGCGCGCACCATGGCTGGGTCCTCAAGGGCTGGGGCCACGCCTGGAACCGTCCCGCCGCCTGGCCCGACAACACCGAGCGCCTCTGGGAAGTCGGGCGCGGCTCACCCACGGGCGTATTCGTCTATCGCCACCGCGCGTTCCCCGCGCGCTACCGCGACGGCCTTTTCGCCATCTGCTGGACCTACGGCCGCATCTACTTCTTCCCGCTCACGCGTCGCGGCAGCACGTTCGACACGCAGATGGAAATCTTCATGGAGACAGCCGGCGATACCGGCTTCGCGCCTGTGGATGCCGTGGTCGGTCCCGACGGCGACCTCTTCGTGGCCATCGGCGGACGCGGCACCATCGGCAGTGTGTTCCGGGTAAAATACACTGGGAAACTCCCGGCCGATGAAGCCGTCACCAATCCGCTGCGCCAAGTCCTCTCCGCCCCGCAACCGCTCGCAAGCTGGTCGCGCGCGAAGTGGGTCCCACTCGCAAAGGAACTCGGACAGCCAGCCTTCGAGCAAGCCACGCTGAACACCAGACTCCCGCTTGCCGAACGCATCCGCGCCGTGGAGGTGCTTGTGGAACTCTTCGCCGGCCTTCGCCCCGAAGTCGCCCGCCAGCTCTCCAACGGTGCCGAGCCGGAACTTATCGCTCGCAGTGCGTGGGCGCTCGCTCGCAGCTCCGAAGCAAACTCGTCTGCCAAACTCCTTGCCGAACTCACTCACCGCAACGACCCGCGCATCGCCCGCGCCGCATGGGAAGCGCTCATCTCCGTAGCAGCCGACGTGAGGAGGCTCCATTCGGATTCCGCATTGAGTCAGAGCCTCCTCACGTCGGCTGCTACACCGGATTGGTATCGCGGCTTGAACTCTGACGACCGCCGTGTCCGCACTGCGACCGTGCTCGCCGCTCGCGCAAGCGCCAGCGCCGTGCCGGCGGTTTCCAACCGCCGCCCAGACGCCACGAACGCCAACGCACAGCCGAACACCACGGACGGCGGTTA